>NZ_JHVL01000013.1 GCF_000620125.1 Clostridiisalibacter paucivorans DSM 22131
TAAAGATTTTCCAACCAAAGGCTTTGAGTCTATTGAGCAAGCTAGGAGCTGGGTGTTTGAATTTGTAAACTTTTATAATAAAGAATCCCTTCATAGTGGTATAAAGTATGTAACTCCACATGATAGACATTATGGTTTAGATGATGAAATACTTGCAAATAGAAAAGAAGTCTATAAAAATGCTAAATCAAAAAATCCTAATAGATGGTCTAAAGGTATAAGAAATTGGGATAAGGTTGAAATAGTAAGCCTTAATCCAACCGATGATTTATACAAAAACGAGAAGCTTAAGAAAAAAGTTCTATGACAACTTACTTGACAAACACCGTTCTATCGGCTCTCTACTCTTGATAGTATCAGCAATTTTTTTTATGTCACAGGCTCTCAGTATATTGTTTTTCCCAGATTTCTCAAATCCTTTTGATGCATCTATAATCAACACATCTGAAGTAGGGCGTTTTCTTTTAAGCACCATTACGATAGTAGGAATACCTGTGCCAAAGAAAATATTTGATGGCAAACCGATGATAGTATCTATGTTGTTCTTTTCTATAAGATTCTCTCTAATCTTACCTTCATCTCCACCCCTATATAACACACCATGTGGAAGAACTATTGTCATAATCCCATCATCTTCAAGGTGATATAGATCATGTAATAAAAACGCATAGTCTGCTTTGCCCTTTGGTGCCACACCATAATTTTTATATCTTGGATCGAACTCTTTATCAGTCGGATCCCATTTTTGTGAATACGGAGGATTAGAAACAACAGCATCAACACGTATCAATTTGTACGTCTTATCTTTATCATTATCTTCGAAAAATGGCCAATCATCCTCTAATGTATCACCATTTCTTACATTAATATTTGCAGGACTAATCCCTCGCATGACCAAGTTCATTCTTGTTAGGTTATAAGTATTTTCCTTAAGTTCCTGTGCATAATAATCTATCTTATTTTCTCCTAAGAATCTTGCAATGGAGTTACCAATATTTATCAATAAAGATCCTGATCCAGATGTAGGGTCATATATCTTAATTTGTTTTTTATCTCTTAAATGTTCTGCAATAATTTCAGACATTAAAACAGAAACTTCATGAGGGGTATAAAATTCTCCTGCTTTTTTACCTGCATTGGCAGCAAACATACTTATTAAATACTCATAAATAAAACCAAGAACATCATAATCTTGCTTTCCATCCATAGGAATTTTTTTAATTAATTTAAGAAGACTCTTTACAGCTTTTGTTTGAGCTTGTGAAGTTTCTCCAAGTTTAGATAAGCCCGTCTGCAATGTATTGAAAATTTTCTCAAATACTTTCTTATATACATCATCGATATTACGATCAAAGGCAGACAATGCATCCCTCACATTTGATATGTCAAAATCGTTACCTTTTTTAATCCAGGTTGAAAATAGATTTTCATATGAAATAAAATATCCCAAGTTTTCTCTTACGTAAGTTGCGTACTTAACATCGTTCTCAGTAACTTTTTCAATATCTGCATTGGTTAATTTTTCTTTTCTAAAAAAGGCAAGCTCTTTTTCGGATAAATATTTATAAAAAATAAAACCAAGAATAAAATCCTTATATTCATTAGCTTCAATTTTTGATCTCATTTGATTTGCTGATTCCCAAATAGTTGATGCCAGCTTCTGCTTATTCATTTTCTTCGTCCTCTCTTTTCACGTAAATTAATTCAATGTCATAGCCCAAACCTTCCATCATCTCCACGAAGGTTTTATTTATCACTCCATCATTCTTTTTCACAATACGATTTATGTACTGACTTGTCTTACCAATTTTTTCTGCAAGCCCCATCTGAGTAGTATCATTTTCCACACACTTCAATTTAATATCTTTTTCAATATTGTTTAAAATCATATTTACCCTCCCTTTCCTTCAAAGTATTCATGTGTTTCAAGGTTTAAATACACCTTTATATTTTAACACATTATGGTTTATATTTCAGCACAAATAAGATTATTTTTTAAACAAAATGAATTTTCAAAGCTTACTAATAGTTACCTTCTCAATATGCTTAAAATCCTATTACTAAACCTTACTCACTTCAGTTTTTAAGTTAGTAAACTTATCAACTCACCACATTTTTGATAGCCATTTCATCAACTCATAAGCACTGAAGTTATTTTTCTCCGTCAGGCTCACGCTTTTCGAGTTTTAGATAAGTTCGCACAAAAATAAAAACCGTGATTATCCTCCCAGCTTAAAGCCAGGTCTCAAATCACGGAAAGCTCTTATTTCAAGACTTTTCTACACTCTTACTTCTCTACCCTTGACAGCAATACTACCGTCTCAACGTGCATAGTATGGGAAAACATATCTACTGGCTGTATTTCTTCTGCTTTATATCCTCTTTCATCTAAATATTTTAAATCCCTAGCCAATGTTGATGGGTTGCAAGATACATATACTATCTTTTTGGGATTCATATCTACAATAGTCTCCAGTACCTTTTCATCACAGCCTTTTCTAGGTGGATCTACCACTACTACATCTGCTATTACTCCATCATTATAGAGCTTAGGAAATATATCTTCCGACTTTCCAGCATAAAATTGTACATTGTCTATATTATTTAACTTAGCATTTTCCTTGGCATCCTTTACTGCTTGCTCTACTATTTCTATGCCATATACCATTTTTGCCCTTTGGGCTAAGAATAATGAGATAGTTCCTGCTCCAGAATATAGGTCAAACACTGTTTCATCACCATTTAAGTCACAGTACTCCAATGCCTTTTTGTATAGTACTTCTGTTTGTTTGGGATTAACTTGTAAAAATGATTTTAGTGATATCTTAAATTTCAGATTTTCTATATAGTCTACTATAGTATCTTCACCATATAATAATCTATTTTTATTACCTAAGATAACATTGGTTTTTCTAGTATTTATATTTTGCACTATAGATTTTATATTAGGTACTTCCATCACTAAACTATCTATAAGTGCCTTTTCATAGGGTATTTTTTCTTTATTAGTAACTATACCCACCATAGTATCCCCTGTTCTAAATGATACTCTGGATACTATATGCCTAATAATGCCCTTTCCCGTTCTTTCATTGTAGGGCATTATATTATAATCTTTCATATAATTTCTAACGATCTCTATGATTTTATCACTATTCTCATGTTGAATTAAGCATTCCTTTGTATCTATTATTTCATGGGTGCCCATCTTATAAAATCCTATAGCTAAATCATTATCCTTCTTTCCTACTGGTAATTGAGACTTGTTTCTATATCTAAAAGGAGATTCCATGCCTATTACATCGTGTATTTTAACATCCTCTAATCCACCTATCTTCTGTATATTATTTTCAACTAGTCTTTTCTTTATATTTAATTGCTGCTGATATTTTAATTCCTGTATTTGACACCCTCCACATATATGGGCTATTGGACATGGGGGAGTAATCCTGTTTAATGAAGGGGTATATATGTCCTCCATTTTACCCAATGCAAAATTCTTTTTTATCTTATTTATCTTAACTTTTCCCACATCTCCAGGTATTCCACCTTCAGCAAATACAGTAAACCCTTCTACTTTCCCTACTCCTTTACCTAAATGATTTAAGTCTATTATTTCTATATCATAACTGTTATCTTTTTTAATAGGTATTTCCAAGGCAATAATCTCCTCCTTCTTTACTTATTCTCCCTAAGAACTAAGAACCAAAAACTAAGAGCTATATCTTCCTACCCTAAATTCTTATGGACTCTCTTAAGCATCTTTCTTATAGGCAAATCATAAGGACATCGTGTTTCACATATTCCACATTCTACACATTCATTTGCCTTATGCTCAAATGTAGCATACCTTTCCTTGGCCCAGTCTTTTAGATCATATCTAGTGTAATATCCCTCTACTATGAATTGAACAGGAATATCTATACCCTGAGGACATGGTGCACAATATCCACATCTTCTACAGAATTCTGTACCCAATTCCTTTGCCTCTCCTAATATTATATCTCGTTCTTCATCTGTCAACGGCTTATAATTATTCCCTATCGCAGCATTACTCTCTATATGCTTCACTTCATTCATACCTGGTATCACTACAGATATATTTGAATTTTCCAATATAAATCTCAATGATAAATCTACATTTCTTATAGCCCCTCCAGCAACAGGCTTCATAACTATAACTCCAACATCCATTTTATGAGCCCTATCAAATATTTCACTGGCTTGAGTTTCTACTGGGTTGTATGGAAATTGAATTGTTGAGAATATATCATCATCCAATGCCCTCTCAATAATTCCTAGATCATGGCTAGTAATCCCTATATGTTTTATTTTTCCCTGTTTTTGCGCCTCTTTTAATGCCTTCAATGCACCATCTTCAGACATAACCTTATCATATTGATCATCTGTTCTAACATTATGCAATTGATATAAGTCTATATAATCTGTTTTCATTAATTCTAGACTTCTCTCTATATCTTTCTTCATAGCATCATAGTCTCTCTCAGGAGATTTTGTTGCCAATATCCAGTTTTCTCTTCCTGTCTCTTCCACTCCATATCCTATTAACTCTTCACTTCTTCCATATATCTTTGCAGTATCTATAAAGTTTATACCCTCTTCTTTTGCCTTTTTTATCAGTTCTATAGCTGTTTCTTTATCTACCTTTTGTATAGGTATACCTCCAAATCCTATAGCTGATATTTCTAAATTAGTTCTTCCTAATATTCTTTTTTCCATAATTTTGACCCCCTCATTATTTGCGATAAATATTTATATTGCCTCTTTCTAACATACTTTTAAACTTATCTCTCAATAATTGTTTAAACACTTCCCTAGTGGCTGGTATTACAAGGCTAAAACCCATTACATCTGTTATTATACCTGGAGTTAAAAGTAATGCCCCTCCAATCAATACACATAGTCCATTAATCAATTCATTTCCAGGCATTCTTCCACTGTTCAGTTCAAGCCTTATTCTATCTAATATTGCTCTTCCTTGACTTTTTGCTAAATATGCACCTACAACACCTGTCAACAACACTATTGCTATAGTAGTTAAGGCACTGGTCTTTTCTGCTAATTTGAATAATACATAGAGCTCTGCTATTGGTATAGCAGTAAATAAAATAATCAATCTTGCTAACATGTTTTCACTCCTATCAACCCTTTTCTATTGATTCCATTAATCTATTCCACACATCATTAAATTTCTTCTTAAAGTTTATTGGTTTCAAATCTTTATTTACAAATGCATGATTTGTCCATCCCTCTGCCAATAATTTATCGTCTCTCTTTCTCTTTATCTGATAATTAAATCCTATCCTTACACCTTTCAATTTTTTAATAGCAGTCCTGATAATTATCTCATCATCATATTTTGCCGAAAGTATATATTTACACCCCACATCAATTACTGGCAATAATATATTATTATCCTCTAAAACTTTATAATCCATTCCCAACTGTCTAAAAAATGACGTTCTTCCTATCTCAAACCAATTAAAATAATTTGCATGATATATTACACCCATTTGATCTGTTTCACTGTATCTTGCTCGTATAACTGTCTCATTTATCATCTATACCCCGCCTTTTTAGAAATAAAATAATTAAATTCTATAAATTTCATTATATCAAATTTAACTATATTTTTTTAGTCCATATATAAATAAAAAAGTTAGTAGCTAACTACTAACTTCTTATATCACTTTCCTTCAGGTATCCATTTTTCAACTAATTCTCTATTGTTTTCTACAAATTCCTTTGCTGCCTTTTCTGGGTCCATGCCATTTTGTATCTTTAACATTACAGAAGATAATTGTTCAGTATTTATTCTATAATTCTCCAAAAACGCTGCAACCTCTGGTAAATCTTCTCTTATATTAGGCCTACCCATACTTTTAATACATTCTCCTGTCCCCATAACTTGATCTGGATCTTCTAAAAACTTTAGATCCCAACTTGCCCATTTCCAATGGGGTTTCCATCCTGTTACTACAATCCATTCTCCATTATTTATTGATCTTGACAATTCTGTTGTCATGGCAGGGCCACTACTTCCCTCAAGATTCCAATCTTCAAGCCCATAATGGGGCATAACTTCTTTCTCTGTTACTACCATCTGAGCAGCTCCTGGGTCTATTCCCACTATTCTTCCTTCAAATTCATCTTTATGATCTTTAAGCTCCTCTATACTATCTATTTCAACATATTCAGGAACAACTAGTCCAATCTGTGCCGATGTATAATTGTCGTTTAACTCTACTAAATCATCACCATATTTTTTCCAATAATTTCTATCGGTGTCTGGAAGCCAAGAGCACACAAATGCGTCTATTTTTCCATTGGCTGTAGATTGATACATAACTCCAGTTTGAAGCATTGGAGTCTTGACTTCATATCCCATATCCTCCAATACCACCTTCACTATATTGGTAGATGCTTGAGCCGATGCCCACTGGACATATCCTATTTCAACAGTTCCTTTTGTTTCTTTATTTTCATTGGATTTTATCGGACTTTCCATCATTGCACATCCTGTTGATATTAACACTATCAACAATAATATTGATATTACTTTAATAAATTTATTGATAATAAATCACCTCTATTAATTAACTATTTTTAGCTCTACCCATCTTTATACTTCCTGTTATTCTATCCAGTATTATTGCCATTATAACTACTCCCAATCCTGCTTCAAATCCTACTCCTACTTCCATTTGTTGTATCCCTGTTAATACTTGGCTACCTAATCCCTCTGCTCCAATCATTGATGCTATTACCACCATAGATAGAGACAACATTATAGTTTGATTTATACCTGCCATGATTGATGGAAATGCCATTGGAAGCTTAATTTTATATAACATCTGTATAGAAGTTAATCCAAATGCATCCCCTGCCTCTATTAAGTCATCAGGTACTTGTTTTAAACCTAATTTTGTTAACCTTATTGATGGAGGCATTGAAAATACTATAGTTGAAATCACCCCTGGCACTTCTCCTATTCCAAACAGTATTGCAGCTGGTATAAGGTATACAAATGGAGGCATCGTCTGCATAAAATCAAGAATTGGTGCCACTATACGATTCAATACTTTAGATTTACTACAAAGTATACCTATTGGCAGCCCTATTAATAAAGACAATATTGCAGATATTAAAACTAAAACAAAGGTCTGAACAAAATTTATCCATATACCTATATAAAAAACAAATACTAGACTCCCAAATGTAAATAACGCAACCTTTTTATTTGCCAGTAATAATGCTATACCAGCCAATATAATTGTAAAGATAAGTGGCGGTAATGTTAATAATCCTATTTCTGTCCACCCCATAAAATTTTCTATAATATTTGATATACCATCAAATACAGTTCCAAAGTTTTCAAGTAACCATTGTACGAATTTATCAACGACTTTTCCCACAGGAATAGTATTCAAAACTAACACCTCCATATTATGATAAGTTTGCAAGCACTGTACCTTTTACTATTATTCCCTTTAAAATTTCATCTTCAACTACTGGAATAGGTACATCCATTTGTGATATATCGTCAAACAACTGATTTATAGTTGTATCAGGGCTTACCTCTTTAGTTTCTTCCATAACATTTAATAAATCCTTGTCTCCATTTTCAACGGCTCTTTTTATACCTTCAACTGTAACTAACCCCTTAAGTTTTCTTTTCTTACCTACTACAAAAATACTAGATATTTTATTCTGTTTCATTTTATATTTTGCAGTATTAGGACCATCTTTTTCATAGGCCAGCTCCAATGGTTTTACCATTATATCTTCTGCAGTTAATATTTGAGACCTGTTCACATTTTTTACAAACTCTTCCACATATTCATTTTTTGAATTAGTCAAAATATCTTCTGCCGTACCCAATTGAACTATCTCTCCGTCTTTCATTATTGCTATCCTATCTCCTAATCTCAGTGCCTCGTCCAAGTCATGGGTTATAAATATAATAGTTTTATCTAATTCGTCATATATTTCCAATAATAGATCTTGCATATCCCTTTTTATAAGAGGATCCAATGCACTAAAGGGTTCATCCATCAAGAGTATATCGGGTTCAATTGCCAAGGCTCTGGCTAATCCCACTCTCTGTTGCATCCCTCCACTTAACTCATCTGGGTATTTATCACCCCATCCCTCTAACCCTACCTTTTTAAGTGCCTTTTTTGATTTATCTTCCATTTCTGATTTAGACATATCATATACTTCCAGTCCAAATTGTGTATTTTCTAATATATTTCTAAAGGGAAACAGTGCAAAGTTTTGGAAAACCATTCCAAATTTTTCCCTTCTTATATCTCTAAGCTGTTTTTTATCTAATTTAGTTATATCAGTATCTCCTATCAATATTTCACCTGATGTTGGTTTTATAAGTCTATTTATGCATCTAAGCAAAGTAGATTTTCCACTGCCTGATAAACCCATAATCACAAATATCTCATTGGATTCAATATCAAAGCTCACATTATTAACTCCAACCGTCAGCCCCTTCTTTTTCAATATCTCCTCTTTGGAATATCCTTGGTCCAACAGTTTGAGCCCCTCTTCAGGGTCATCACCAAATACCTTAGTAACATTTTTCATTTTAATTTTTGCCATCTAAAAAAGCCTCCCAATTATTTTTAATTCATTTAATATATATAAACAAAACACTTTAGAATATTATAAATTACATCCTAAAGTGTTTATTATCTGTTAAAACATATATTTAAAAATAGACCATACATATAAAACCATTTATAAAACTATCATATAAGTTACAAATAGTCAAACTTAGGTATGTGGCAAATAAAAAACAGAAAAGTGACCAGTGGCCACTTTCCTATAATACCTTTGCTTTACCTTTATATATTAGTCCTCTAATACCATCTACAGTAACTATACCTCCATGGGCAAGTACCTCTGTGGCATTTGCTGCTCCAACGATTACTGGCTTACCTATACTTAATCCCACTACTGCTGCATGGGATGTAAGTCCTCCCTCTTCTGTGATTATTGCTGATGCCCTTTGCATAGCATCTACCATATCTTTATCTGTACTAATAGTTACTAATATATCACCAGTTTCAAATTTTTCATTTATTTCACTGGCATTTTTAATTGTACAAACCTTTCCTACTGCTGATTTGTTTCCTATTCCTGTACCCTTAAGTAATACCTCTCCTACTATGTGTACCTTTAAAAGATTTGTACTTCCTGCTACTCCCACTGGTACTCCAGCTGTAATTACTACTAGATCACCATTCTTTATATATCCCTTTTCCATAGCTCCATCTATGGAAACATCTACTATCTCATCTGTAGAATTAGTTTGGTCTACTAATATGGGATATACTCCCCATGCCAACGACAATAGTCTCATAACCCTTTCTGTTGTAGTAGCAGCTATTATAGGTGCCTTAGGTCTAAATTTAGATACTGCCATGGCAGTATATCCTGATGATGTAGCTGTAATTATGGCAGCTGCACCTAAGTCCTGTGCTGTAGCACAAGTAGCATGACTTATAGCGTTAGTTACAGTTATATCATTTTGTCTAACTATAGATGCCAATATGTCCTTATAATCCATAGAGTCTTCCGTTCTTTCTGCTATATTATGCATAGTTTTAACTGCTTCTATGGGATATTTACCTGCTGCTGTCTCTCCCGACAACATTATCGCATCAGTACCATCTAATATAGCATTTGCCACATCTGTAACCTCTGCCCTAGTAGGTCTTGGGTTTCTAATCATAGAGTCTAACATCTGAGTAGCTGTAATTACTGGCTTACCTATATTATTACATTTCTTAATTATCATCTTTTGTATAAGAGGTACTTCCTCTGCTGGCACTTCAACCCCCATATCTCCTCTGGCAACCATTATTCCATCGGACACTTTGAGTATGGAGTCAATATTCTCTACACCTTCTCTATTCTCTATTTTAGATATTATCTGTATATGATCTGCATTATTTTCTTCAAGAATTTTTCTTATTTCAATTACATCTGAAGGTTTTCTAATAAATGATGCCGCAATAAAATCTATATCATTTTCTATTCCAAACTTTATATCCTCCAAATCTTTTTCAGTGATGGCAGGAAGATTTATCTTTGTACCTGGCACATTTACACCTTTTTTATTTTTTATCACTCCGCCATTTTCAACAGTACATACTATATCTGTATCTTCTTTTATATCTATTACCTTTAATCCCACTAAGCCGTCATCTATAAGTATGGTATCCCCCACATTGACATCCTTAGCCAATCCCTTATATGTAACATGGCATAAATCTTTATTGCCCATAGTATCTCTAGTAGTCAATGTAATAGTATCTCCATCTTCGACAGTTATTTCTCCACCTTCAAAATTTCCTGTCCTTATCTCTGGTCCCTTAGTATCTAACATTACTGCTATGGGTAGTTCCAATTCATCCCTCAAAGCCTTTACCATATCTATCCTGACCTTGTGCTCTTCATGATTCCCATGGGAAAAATTAAGCCTAGCTACATTTAAACCACTTTTAATCATGCCTTTTAATACTTCTCTCTTCTCTGAAGCTGGTCCCAGTGTACATACTATTTTTGTCTTTTTCATTATATACCTCCTCATCATATAGATAATATTTTAGCTAATTTATACATGTCCTTATCAAAATAATTTTTAGAATTAATAGCATCGTTTAAATCTACAGATATTATTTTATTACCCTTTATACCTACTGCCAATCCTGCTTTATCATCTAGTAATAAACTCACTGCCATAGCTCCCATCTTACTAGCCATTATTCGATCTGAAGCAGTGGGACTTCCACCTCTTTGAATATGTCCCAATACAGTAACCCTTGTCTCTATATTGGTCTTATCTTGTATAGATTTCTCTAATTCAAAGGCATTTCCTACACCCTCCGCCAACACTATTATACTATGGAGTTTTCCTCTATTCCTTCCTTGGAGTATCTTTTTACATATCTGTTCTGTATTAATCTTTTCCTCTGGGACTATTATACTTTCAGCTCCACCGGCTAATCCTGCATACAATGCTATATCTCCACAGTGTCTTCCCATCACCTCAACAATATTTGCTCTGCCATGAGATGTAGATGTATCCCTTATTTTACTTATAGCGTCCAATACTGTATTGATAGCAGTATCAAACCCAATAGTATAGTCGGTATATCCCAAATCATTATCTATAGTTCCAGGTATTCCCATCGTAGGGATACCTGCATCGGCAAGCTTTTGTGCTCCCTTAAATGAACCATCTCCACCTATTACCACTATGCCATCAATACCAAAAACATTTATTACATTTAAACCCTTTTGTAATCCCTTTTCTGTTTTGAACTCTTCACAGCGGGCTGTTCTTAATACGGTACCTCCCCTATGGATTATATCTGCTACAGATGATAAGTTCATCTCTTTTATGTCTCCATTTATCAAACCATTATAGCCATGCTTTATACCAAAAACATTAAGACCATTATATATCGCTGACCTTACCACTGCCCTTATGGCTGCATTCATCCCTGGCGCATCACCACCACTGGTCAATACCCCAATATTTTTCATTATACCGCCTCCTTTTGCCATGATGGACCTTATGTGTCCCACAAACATTAAAAATAAGTTTTCCACTATTATATACATTAAAAATATTACTTTTATTGCCATATTATAGATTGAGTTCTAATATTACAGACTGAATATCATCAGCCTCAAACTCTGGGGCCAATATTTGATAAGTAATCAAATCCCCTTCTCTAGCTAGTATGTCAGTCTTTATCAAGAATCCTTCTGCCTGTAGTTTTCTCATAATTTCATCAGCTTCTTCTTTACTATCAACTATATGAACTGTAGTCCACATATATTTACCCCCATGTCCCTATAAATATCTACTAAATATAGCAATATTATATCACATAAAATAATTTACTAACATATTTTTACACAATTATCCCCTAAAATTTCTGATAATTTTTCTATAAGCTCTTCATCTTTCACATTAACCCATAAGCTTCTATCAGCCATAGCTGTGGATTTATTTTTTTCCATATATACATATACTGGAGTATCTCCAGAATATTTTCTCAATATCCCCTTTATGTTATTAAATATATTTGCTCTATGTTTAGGAGATACTTTAAGATATAATTTGGTCTTCTTCTCTGAAAAGAAAGGTGATATCCTATCGCATATTATCTTAGGGTCATCTTCTTCGTTAATAGAAAGCCTTCCATCTATTACTATTATACTATCTTCTTTTATATATCTCCCATATCTCTCGTATACCTTAGGAAATATTATTATTTCAATACTACCATATAAGTCCTCCACAGTAGCAAATGCCATCATATTGTTATTCTTAGTTATTTTCTCTTTGACATCGATTATTATCCCACCAAGATAGACTTTACTTCCATCCCTATAAATAGTATCAATATCTCCTTCTCCTGTATTAATACTATTGTTCAACTCATATATTTCACTGCTATTCATAGTAGATATTTCTTCTATTTTACTGGCATACTGAGACAATGGATGTCCACTTATATATACCCCCGTCATTTCCTTTTCCATAGATAATAATGTCCTCTCAGGAAATTCTTCTATATTAGGTAAAGTTTCATCCTTTAGATTATTGTCTTCTTGTTTAATAGTATCAAATATAGAAAACTGTCCTTCAATATTCTTCTTTCTATCATAATGGATGCCATCTAACACCCTTTCATATATGGCCAAATATTGTGCTCTATTTCCATCTAATGAGTCAAAGGCACCACATTTTATCAGGCTTTCAACCATTCTCTTATTTAAGCTACTTATATCTACCCTCTGACAAAAATCTGTTAACGTCTTAAATTCTCCATCTTTATTTCTTGCATCTACTATGGCTTCAATGGCACCAATACCCACATTCTTAACTGCCGCTAATCCAAATCTTATCTTATCACCTGATACTGTAAACTTGGCATAGCTCTCGTTTATATCGGGTGGTAATATCTCTATGCCTAACTTTTTACATTCTTGTATATATAGAGATATAGATGTGGTATTACCCATTACACTGGTTAAGAGTGCCGCCATAAACTCCACAGGATAATAATACTTAAGCCATGCTGTCTCATAGGCCAATACTGCATATGCTGCCGAATGGGATTTATTAAAGGCATATTTTGCAAAATCTATCATCTGGTCATAAATTTTATTTGCTATCTTTTCATCTACTCCGTTATTTATAGCACCAATTATTTCTTGATTGCCTTTTTCATCCTTTTTACCATATATAAAGTGTTTTCTCTCTTGTTCCATTACATCCATCTTTTTCTTTCCCATGGCCCTTCTAACTAAATCTGATCTTCCCATGGAAAAGCCACCGATATCCCTTACTATTTGCATAACCTGCTCTTGATATACCATACAACCATAGGTTACACCTAATATGGGTTTTAGTGTAGAATGTATATATTGAATATTCTCAGGATTATTTTTATTTGATATATATGTTGGAATCTGTCTCATAGGACCTGGTCTAAAAAGTGAATTTGCAGCAACTATATTTTCAAACCCTGTGGGTTTTAGTTCTTTTAAAAACTGTCTCATACCAGCACTTTCAAACTGAAATACACCTAAAGTATTCCCTTCAGCAAACATCTTATAAATATTGGGATCATCATACTGAGAATTTTCAAAAGATATCTCTACATCATGATTATATTCTATAAGATGTTTTGCATCCCTTATAACAGTAAGGTTCCTGAGTCCTAAAAAGTCCATCTTCAAAAGTCCCAATTCTTCCAATTCAGTCATAGTAAATTGGGTGATTACTGCATCATTATTTCTACCCAGTGGTACATATTCTGTTATTGGCAATTTAGATATAACTACCCCTGCTGCATGGGTAGATGTATGCCTTGGCAAACCCTCTACAGATAGTGCAATATCTATTAGCTTCTTAACCTTTATATCATTATCATAGGATTCCTTTAATTTTCGATTTACATTCAATGCCTTTTCTATGGTCATCCCCAATTCCATCGGGATTTGCTTGGCTATATAGTCAACTTCTCCATAGGACATATTAAGGGCTCTTCCTACATCCCTTATTGCCCCACGAGCAGCCATGGTACCAAAGGTTACTATCTGTGCCACTTTATCACTACCGTATTTTTTAACAACGTAATCTATAACCTCTTCTCTTCTTTCGTAGCAAAAATCTATATCTATATCTGGCATAGTCACCCTTTCAGGATTTAAAAAACGTTCAAATATCAGATTGTATTTTATAGGGTCTATATCTATAATTCCTAATGTATAAGATACTATACTTCCTGCTGCTGAACCTCTACCTGGTCCAACCATGATTCCATTGTCCTTGGCAAATTTTATAAAGTCCCAAACGATGAGAAAATAGTCTACATATCCCATATCTTCTATGGTCTTCATCTCATATTCTAATCTATTCTCTATTTCTTCTGTTATATGATCATATCTCTTTTTCAATCCATCATAGCATAATTTTCTAAAGTACTCCACATTTGTATATCCCTGGGGTACTTTATATTCAGGTAAATGTAATGTATCAAAATCTAAGTCCACATTACATCTCTCTGCTATTTTCACCGTATTACTTATAGCCTCTTTAACATTGGGAAATAATGCACTCATTTCCTCTGGAGATTTAAGATAAAACTCATCAGAAGGAAACCTCATTCTCTGTTCGTCGTCTACAGTTTTTCCAGTCTGAATGCATAATAATACATCATGTACCCTGGCATCATCTCTATCTATATAATGTACATCATTAGTTGCTACTAAAGGTATATTTAATTCTTTACTCATAGATATCAACTTTTGATTTACATATTTCTGTTCCTTCATATTATGGTCTTGTAACTCTAAATAAAAATTATCTTGTCCAAATATTTCATTATATTCCTTTGCCCTCTCTATGGCCTTTTCATAATTATTGTTTAATATATGATTCTGTATTTCTCCACCCAGGCAAGCACTAAGGGCTATTACCCCTTTACTATATTTCCTTAATACACTACTATCTACCCTCGGCTTATAATAGAAACCATTTACAAAGCCCTCAGAAACAATATTCATCAAATTATTATATCCCTCATTATTTTCTGCTAACAAAACCAAATGATATTGGTTTTTATCTCTTTGAGGGTCTTTTTCTGTATATGCACCTTTAGATGTATAAACTTCACATCCTAATATAGGTTTTATTCCCTTTTTTATAGCATTCTTATAAAAGTTAACTACGCCATACATCACACCATGATCAGTTATGGCTATACTATCCATCCCCAATTCCTTTACTCTATCAAGAAGTTTTGAAACTCTGGCTGAGCCATCTAACAAACTATATTCAGTATGGACATGCAGATGAACAAATTCACTCATAAAAAATCTACTCCTCATTTAAAAATTTAAAGGACAGTGATTACCACCATCCTTATTATATCAAATACAAATCCATATATCATCTTTAGTATAGATAATATCTATTCTTCATCTAATCCACTTTGCAGAAGTTCTATCAATGCATTTATTGCTTCTGCTTCATCTTCCCCTTTAGCTATTAATTCTATTTCGTCACCTTGAGAGACACCCAATGCCATAACCCCCATTATACTCTTGGCATTTACTTCTCTACCTTCTTTTTTGATATAAATATCTGCTAAAAACCTAGTTGCTGTCTGCACAAATAGCGCTGCTGGCCTAGCATGAAGCCCTATTTTATTCTTTACAACAATGGATTCACATTTCATTAAACTTCACCTCTTTTCATTTTTAAGTCTTCGGCTATCTCTTCAAGCTTTCTTAATCTATGATTTACACCTGATTTACCTATGGGAGGATTTAACATTTTTCCCAATTCTTTTAAACTTGCTTCCCTATGATCAAGCCTAAGTTTTGCAATTTCTATAAGATTTTCTGGAAGATTATTTATTCCAATATGTTTATCTATATACTCTATGTTATTTATTTGTCTAATAGATGCATTTATAGTCTTACTCAGATTTGCTGTCTCACAATTAACTATGCGATTTATATTATTCCTAACATCTTTCAATACCCTTATGTCTTCAAGCTTCAACAAGGCATTATGGGCACCAATTATATTGAGTATATCTACTATTTGTTCTCCTTCTTTAAGATATACTATATAGTTGTCCTTTCTTAATACAATCTTAGCATTTAATCCAAACGAATTTATTATATCACAAAGACCCTTACTATGCTCTTCACTATGATTTACAAATTCCAAATGATAGGTCTTTTCTGGGTCACTTATGGAACCTCCTCCTAGAAAAGCTCCCCGTATATATGCCCTTTTACAGCATCTATTGTTGACTAAATTCTGGGGCACTTCTGTATTAAATTTAAACGGCTCATCTTCGTTAAATACTTCGGTTTCTGTCAAAATCTTTTTTGCATCCTCAGAATCATCCACAATCATAAGATAACTATTATTCTTCTTGAGCTGTTTATTCCTTCTCACCATAACTTCAATCTTCATATCATATATCTTTTTTAATATCAGAAATATCCTTCTAGCTATGGCAGCGTTTTCAGTCACAAATTTCAAAGATATATTCCCCATGCCGTTAAACTGTATAGTACCACTCATTCTTATGAGGGCTGATATCTCTGCTATGGCACAGCAATAGTTTTCAATCTCAAGTCTTGAAAGTTCATTCTTTGTTTTAGAAGAAAAAGACATATATATCTACTCCCACTTTCAACTCTTATAAATACTAAATTATATAAACTCACTTATAGCCTTCATAATAATACTTCTTTCATCCTCATATCTAGCTACCTTTATAGCTCTATCCATATGGACAAATCTTGCATCAACAAAACCCTCCTGCCTTTGAGGTGTACAATTCATATTTCTAGTAACCATAAGAAACCAATGGACAGTTTTATTGACTATTTCTGTTTTTTCACATCTACTATTAGTAAAACTATATCTAATATATCCTAAATATTTCAGTATTTTCCCTTTTACATTACTTTCTTCAAAAACTTCTCTTATGGCAGTTTCATTCAACTTTTCGCCCTGTTCTACCTTTCCCTTAGGTAGTACCCAATCACCATTGTATTTTTTAAGTAGTAAGATGGCATTTCCAAATACCACAACTCCACCGGCACTTATTTCCCTTTTCACAATATACATCTCCTGTTTATATTATGTATGACATATATCCAGATTTTATTATACCACCTATCTAAATTACAATAATTATATACAAAAATATATACTCTATTATTATATCATAGTTTTTACTCATTGTAATGAATAATATCATGTCTTCACTATCAATTCAATAATTATTATTTTTTCAAAATATTATTGACATTATATTTTTACTATGTTAATATTATTTAAAATATATATACAAATTCTTTGAACAGGAATAGTAAACAGATTGCTAACATTATAGCGAGTCGGCGATAGTGGAAGGTCGATATTAGGTAACTGTTGAATGGACCTGGGAGAATCCTAGTGAACACTGATTTGTTAAGTAGCTATGGATGGGATTTCCCATTATAGAAATAAGATATCGAGTTCATTATATGCTCCGTATCTGATTTAAGCGAGATAGTATTACATACTATCTAATTTGGGTGGTACCGCGGAAAAAATAGCCTTTCGTCCCTTTATGGGGATGGAGGGCTTTTTGTTTTGTTAAATTTTGCGAGGTGATAATAATGATATGAACTTCAAATAAAAAAATATATTATTTTTAAAATGTTATTTACACTAATTTATTAAAAGGAGAGATTTAGATGGATTTAAGAAAAAATATATTAACCGCATTATTGTTAGCTATAGGATTTATATTGCATCAAGTTATGCCAGGTGCCATAGGTAGTATGAAATTTGATCTGATGTTAGCCTTTATATTTGTCTCCATATTTATAAATCGAGAGTTTAAAAATGTAATCCTTACTGCATTATTAGGAGGTATAATTACTGCATTAACAACTGCATTTCCAGGAGGTCAAATAGCAAATATCGTAGACAAAATTATTACTTGCTTAGTCATTTATCTATTAGTTTTAATTGCAGAAAAGGTTAAATTCAATCAAATATCTGTGGGAATCATATCTTTTATTGGTACTATTGTAAGTGGTTCTGTATTTTTAGGAACTGCACTATTTTTAGTAGGCCTTCCTGCTCCTTTCTTGGCATTGTTTG
Source organism: Clostridiisalibacter paucivorans DSM 22131 (assembly GCF_000620125.1). NCBI lineage: Bacteria > Bacillati > Bacillota > Tissierellia > Tissierellales > Thermohalobacteraceae > Clostridiisalibacter > Clostridiisalibacter paucivorans. Next base: position 18,245 of record NZ_JHVL01000013.1, read on the forward strand.
TGGGTATAGTAATTCCCACATCAATAACAAATATATTTATAACCCTTATAGTATACAATGCCGTAAAATCAACATTGAAGGTTTCAGGCGTGAAATTTATTGAACAATAAAATATAGTTTGTAGTATGTAGCCGGTAGTTCGTGGGATTTTTAGTATAGACTACGAACTACATGCTACAAACTACGAACTATATTTATTCCTTTATCTTGCCTGCATCTCTATGATTTACTACTGATCTTAGACCTCTTTGTCTCAAATGTTCATGTAATAAATTTGCCAAAGTTACAGATCTATGCTTTCCACCTGTACATCCCATAGCTATTACCAATTGGCTTTTTCCTTCTTTTACATAATAGGGAATTAAAAAATCTATCATATCTTTGAGCTTTTGAGCAAATATCCTAGTCTGATCCCAACTCATCACATAGTCCCTTACATTTCTATCATTTCCAGTAAAGTCTCTTAATTCATCTATATAGTGGGGATTTGGAAGAAATCGGACATCAAATACCAAATCTGCATCTAAGGGTATACCATATTTAAAACCAAAGGATAATACTGATATGGTGAAATTATCGGGTTTCTTTCCCTCTAAAAATATCTTTTGAATTTCTTCCTTTAGCATCCATATAGTAAAATTAGATGTGTCTATTATATTATCTGATTTTTTCTTTACTTCACTTAATATTTCCCGTTCTTTTTTTATACCATCAATTATCCTACCGTCTGGAGTCAAAGGATGAGGTCTCCTAAGTTCCTTATATCTCTTTATTAAAGTATCATCTGATGCCTCTAAAAATAATATGGTATATTTATAGCCCCGCTCTTTTAATATATCCAAACTTTCAAACAGGTCATCGAAAAACTTCCCTCCCCTTATGTCTACAACAAGGGCTACCTTTTCAATCCTACCCTTAGACTGATAGCAAAGTTCTGTGAATTTCGGTAATAGTGAAGGTGGCAGGTTGTCCATACAATAGAACCCTATGTCTTCCATTACCTTTATAGCTTGACTTTTACCAGCTCCCGATAGTCCAGTAACAATTACAAATTCCATATTATTATTCCCCTTTCATTGTCACTATTTAGTCTTTTGCATTTATTATTCTTTCAGCAGTTAGTCCTGCCTCTTTAGCCCTCTCTATTCCCTTCATGACATTTCCTACATCTTCAGGAGTATGGGCATCACTATCTATAACAAACTCCACATCTTCCTGCATTGCTATTTTTATATATTCCACAGTTAGATGCCCATGACTAGCATTTATTTCTAATTTAGTTCCCCTTTTGGCTGCTGCCTTTGCCAACATTCTAGAGTCTATATCTACCTTAGCTCCAGGATGAGTTATGATATCTATTTTATACCTATTCATAGCATTTATTAATGCTTGAGTATTCAAATATCGGGCCTTTTCTGCCTTCTTCTTAAACATCTTTCCCATATAGTTTAATCCAAAAATCTTATATCCATCTTTAATAGATTGAGGAAGAGCTCCAAAGTGAAATCCTACTAATAGAATGTCTAGATATTTTTTTATGTCATCGTCTATGTCTAAAGTTCCATCATATCCAACCACATTGGCCTCTACTCCCAATAATATATTTATATCTTTAAATTCTCTATTTAATTCATCTATTTCTTTTCTCATAACACTGAAATTCTTTCGTTTAACACCATACCCGATATGTCTAGGACCATGATCAGTTATTGCTATCTCTTCAAGACCTATACTAATCGCCTTTTCAACATTTTCCCTTATGGTTCCCTTTCCATGACTATATATAGTATGGGTATGATAATCGGCAAATATTTTCATACAATCTTTCTCCTTCCCCTTTACTACCTTTCTCCTATTATCTTTATTTCTGGTTCTAATTTTATATCAAATTTATCTTTTATGGTCTTCTGTACAAATTTAATTAATCTCAGTACATCTTCAGCAGTTGCATTTCCACAATTCACTACAAATCCACAATGTTTATCTGATACCTGGGCATCCCCAAACCTAACTCCCTTAAGTCCTGCGGCATCTATCAATCTACTGGCATAATCTCCTTCAGGTCTTTTAAATGTACTTCCAGCACTGGGCATATTTAATGGTTGTTTGCTAGTTCTTTTTTTAGTTAAATCATCCATCTGTACCTTTATAAGACCATATTCACCTTTATTTAATTCCATTTCAACTTCTACAACTATAAGATTATCTTTTACAACTCTACTATATCTATACCCAAATTCCATATCTTCATTTGAATAAGTCTTAATTCTTCCTCTACTATCTATACATTTTACTTTGGTTACTATATCCTTCATTTCTGGTCCATATGCCCCAGCATTCATAGTCACAGCTCCACCAATAGACCCTGGAATACCACTGGCAAATTCCATTCCAGTTAACCCATGATTCAAGGCTATTTTAGATATTTGTGACAATAAACTGCCCCCTTGTGCCACAATTTTATTTCCATTGATCTTTATATCATTAAAGTTTTCCCCAATTTTTACAACTATTCCCCTTATACCTTTATCTGTTACTAATAAATTTGTTCCATTTCCCATAATAAAATAGTCTATACCATTTTCTTTGCATATATCCAAAATAAATATTATTTCATCAACAGTCTTCGGCAATACCAAGATATCAGCAGGTCCTCCTATTTTAAAATATGTATGTCTCTTCATAGGCTCATTACTTAATACCCTATCTTCTCCTAAAGTTTTAAATATAGTGTCATACACCTTATCTTTGTTCAATATTTTCACCTCTAGTATCTATTTTTATAATCCATTATATTTTTATTCATAATATATTAAAAGTATATCGGTTTTAATATATTTATACAAGATATAGGCAAAATAAAAAGCAGCGAAATAAATTTCGCTGCTTTTCTTATATTAATATTCCATTTCAGCCATTCTCTTATAGTTTCCATATCTTTCTTTAGCATCTTCTTCTGCCTTAGTAAACAATTCATCTGCCAATTCAGGGAATGTTTTTATAAGGGATGTATATCTAACCTCACTATTTAAGAATTCCTTGAAGGATGCTGTTGGTTCTTTAGAATCTAATGTGAATGGATTCTTTCCTTCTTCTTTAAGTAGTGGATTATATCTATATAGATGCCAATATCCAGCTTCTACAGCTTTCTTTTCTTGCTCTTGTGTTTTACCCATACCAGCTTTTATACCATGGTTAATACATGGAGCATAGGCAATGATTAGTGAAGGTCCATCATATTTCTCTGCTTCAACTACTGCCTTAACTAATTGATTTTTGTTGTATCCCATAGCTACTTGTGCTACATATACATAACCATAAGTTGTTGCTATCATACCAAGGTCTTTCTTCTTAACCTTTTTACCTGAAGCAGCAAACTTAGCAACAGCAGCAGTAGGAGTAGCCTTAGATGATTGACCACCAGTATTTGAATAAACTTCAGTATCAAATACAAATACATTTACATCTTCTCCAGATGCCAATACGTGATCTAATCCACCATAACCTATATCATAAGCCCAGCCGTCTCCACCAAATATCCATACAGATTTCTTGATTAGATAATCTTTCTTAGCTTCAATATCTGCAAGAATTTCTTTGGCTCTAGCATCGTCTACATCTTTCTTATCTAATACAGGTAATACTTTAAGTGTAGCTGCTTTAGATGCTTTAGCATCATCCATGCCTTCTAACCACTCTTTAAATGGTGCTTTTACATCTTCTTTTATATCTAAGCTGATTAATTCTTTTACTAATTCAGCTATTCCTTCTCTTATTTGTCTAATTGCCACTGCCATACCATATCCATACTCAGCATTGTCTTCAAATAATGAGTTAGCCCAAGCAGGTCCTTTGCCTTCTGCATTTTTGCAATATGGAGTTGAAGGAGCTGAACCACCCCAGATTGAAGAACATCCAGTAGCATTAGCTATAACCATTCTATCTCCAAATAATTGAGTTACAAGTTTAGCATATGGTGTTTCACCACATCCTGCACAAGCTCCTGAGAACTCAAGTAATGGTTGTTTAAATTGACTACCTTTAACATTTTCTGCTGTCATTAAATCATCTTTTACCTTTACACTCATAGCATAGTCCCAATTTGGAACTTCTTTTTCAACTTGAGTATCAAGAGGTTTCATTTCAAGGGCATTAACTGGGCAAATATCTGCACAGTTTCCACATCCTGTACAATCCAATGCACTTACCTGTATCTTATATTGTAGTCCTTCAAATCCCTTACCAGTTGCAGGTTTAGTTTCAAATCCTTCTGGTGCCTTCTTAGCTTCATCTTCATCAACTAATATAGGTCTTATAGCTGCATGTGGACATACAAATGAACATTGGTTACATTGGATACATTTATCTTTTGCCCATTCTGGTACATTTACTGCTATACCTCTCTTTTCATATGCAGCAGTTCCATGTGGGAATGATCCATCTTCTGCACCAACAAATGTACTTACGGGTAGATTATCTCCCTCTTGTTTATTCATAGGCTCTAATACATTTTTAATGAAATCTGGCACTTCTTTTGTTGCAGCAGCTTCATTAGCTTCTTCAGCTTTCGCCCATGAGCTAGGTACATCTATCTTAACTAGAGAATCTATACCTTTATCAACAGCTTCTTTATTCATATTAACTATCTTTTCACCTTTCTTACCATAAGATTTAACAATAGCTTCTTTAAGGTACTTAAGTGCGTCATCTATATCAATTACCTCAGCTAATTTAAAGAATGCTGATTGCATAATCATATTTGTCCTATTACCTAATCCTATTTCAGATGCTATCTTAGTAGCATTTATAATATAGAAGTTAATATTATGATCAGCTATATATTTCTTGATATTAGCAGGTAATTTTTCTTCTAATTCTTCTGGTGACCATAATGTATTTAATAGGAAAGTTCCTCCATCTTTAAGGCCTTTCAATAAATCATATTGGTTCACATATGCTTGTTTTGAACATGAAATAAAGTCCGCTTCATTAATTAAGTAAGTAGACTTTATAGGTTCGTCACCAAATCTCAAGTGAGAAATTGTAACTCCACCTGATTTTTTACTATCATATGCAAAATATCCTTGAGCATACATATCTGTATTGTCTCCGATAATTTTGATAGCGTTTTTATTAGCTCCAACAGTACCATCTGAACCTAATCCCCAGAATTTACAAGCGATAGTTCCTTTTGGTGCTGTATTTATCTTTTCTTTAACTTCTAATGAAGTAAATGTAACATCATCAACGATGCTTACAGTAAATCTATCTTTTGGTTCTTCTGCATTCAAATTATCAAACACTGCTTTAATATCTGAAGGAGTAGTATCTTTTGAACCTAATCCATATCTTCCTCCAACTATTAATGGAGCATTTTCCTTATTGTAAAATAATGCTTTTATATCTAAATACAATGGCTCTCCAATTGCTCCAGGCTCTTTAGTTCTATCTAAAACAGCTATCTTTTTAACTGTCTTTGGTAATGCATCAAAGAAATATTTTTCAGAGAAAGGTCTATATAGATGTACTACTATTGCTCCTACCTTTTCTCCCTTAGCTACTAAATAGTCTACTGTTTCTTCGATAGTCTCAGTAACTGATCCCATAGCTATAATAATTCTTTCTGCATCTTCTGCACCATAATATTTAAATGGCATATATTTTCTTCCAGTTATCTTAGTTATTTCTTTCATATATTCTGCTACCACATCTGGTATAACATCATAATATTTATTACATGCTTCTCTTGCTTGGAAGAATATATCAGGGTTTTGAGCTGTACCTTTTGTATATGGATGCTCTGGATTTAATGCCTTATTTCTAAATGCATTAACTGCTTCAAAATCAGTCAGTTTAGCATATTCTTCATAGTCTATTAACTCTACTTTTTGGATTTCATGAGAAGTTCTAAATCCATCAAAGAAATGTACAAAAGGAACGCTTGTCTTTATTGCTGCTAAATGAGCAATTCCAGCAAGGTCTGCCACTTCTTGTACACTACTTGAAGCTAAAAGTGCAAATCCAGTTTGTCTAGTAGCCATTACATCCGAATGATCTCCAAATATTGAAAGTGCATGGGTTGCAACCGCACGGGCACTTACATGGAATACTCCTGGTAAAAGCTCTCCTGCAATTTTATACATATTAGGAACCATTAATAATAATCCCTGTGATGCTGTAAATGTTGTAGTTAATGCTCCTGCTGTTAATGAACCGTGTACTGCTCCTGATGCACCAGCCTCTGATTGTAATTCAGTAACACGTACTGGTTGACCAAAGATGTTTTTCTTACCATGGGCAGCCCATTCATCAACATGCTCAGCCATTGGTGATGATGGTGTTATAGGGTATATTGCAGCCACATCAGTAAATGCATAAGAAACATATGCAGCAGCTGTATTACCATCCATAGTTTTCATAACTTTTGCCATTATATTACCCCCTTGCAAAATTTGTTCAAAACTCTATCTACACACAACTCTAGTATAATAAACTGTGTCCATAAAGTCAACAATTTACAAGTTTTTAGACAGATTTCAAAAAAATTTGAAATTGCTGATTTTTTAGATATTTGACTCAAACCTTTTCTTGCCTTTGTTCTCCAAATATTTCATGAATTTTTCAGGCCATAGATTCATTATCAGATCCCTTGGCATATCTATATCTTTAAATATTTCTACAACTTTGTCAAAATTACCTACATCATATGCTATATGGGCATCACTCCCCATAACCACGGGCACCTTATATTTCTTACATAACTTAGCTATCTCTATGCAATTAACAAGACTTCCCTTTCTAGTGACTCCTAACGAGCTATTATTTATCTCTATCAATGTGTTGTTCTTTTTTGCAGCCAATACCATTTCCTCCTTATGGATAGGAAAAACAGGATTCCCCGAATGTCCTATAATATCCACTAAAGGATTTTCTATAGCACCTATAATAGCCGCTGTATTTTCGTCCCTATGTCCAGGTTCTATACATTTGTCATGTAATGATGCTATTACTAAATCTAGATTTTTCAATACCCTATCTGGCACATCTAATGCACCTTCAAAGTCCATTATATTTGCCTCCACTCCTTTTAATACGTGAACCCCCATCACTTTTTTAGGAATTACTCGCTGATTGGCTATATAAAACATATGAGGACCACCAGGCATCTCTGGTCCATGATCAGTCAATGCTACTATAGATAAGCCCTTGTTACTGGCCTCATGAATCACTTCACTGACAGTACTATATGCATGACCACTAGCTATTGTATGACAATGTATATCCATTAAATACATCATAAAAAAGCCTCCTTCTTTTATACTGTATACATCTACTCACTAAATCCCATCTGTTTCATTAATTTATTGTTTAACTCCACTGCGGCGTTATAACCCATCTGTTTTTGTCTATGATTTTTAGCTGCAACCTCCATTATCATTGCTAAATTTCGTCCTGGTTTCACTGGTATTACAATCTTGGGCAATTTGGTATTCAGTATTTCAGTGAAATCTTCATCTAATCCTACCCTGTCATAACTCTTTTCTTCATCCCAATATTCCAGTTCTATTACCAATTCTATGGTTTTAAAAGCCCTAACAGCTCCTATTCCATAAAGCCTTTTTATATCCAATATCCCTAGTCCCCTTATCTCAAGAAAATGTCTTATCAATTCAGGGGCCATTCCCTTTAATTTTCCTTCTTCTTCTCTGATAATTTCTACTGCATCATCTGCAACTAGTCTATGTCCTCTTTTTATCAATTCCAATGCTGTTTCACTTTTGCCAACGCCACTTTTTCCTACTATTAGTATACCAATACCATATACGTCAACCAATACTCCATGAATAGTAGTACTTGGAGCTAACATATCATCTATATATCCTATGATCTTACTTATAAACTTGGTCGTAGGCATCTCTGTAGTCAAAATAGGTCTTTTATATTTCTTGGCACATTCTATCATATAGGGATCAACTTCCATTTTTCTACTAACTATTAGTGCTGGTATAGGAGCACTAAAAAATCTATTTAGTCTGTATTCCTTAGTCTCCTTATCCAATGTCTCCAGATAACTGGACTCAACCTTCCCTATAATTTGAAGTCTATCATAAACAAAATGATCAAAGTATCCTGCCAATTGAAGACCTGGCCTATTTATGTCACTTTTTATTATTTCAGTATCTATTTTTTCTGGTTTATATATAATCTGTAATTTCATATCTTTAATTAATCTGTCTATAGTAAGAGATTTCATTTTTTCCCCCTAATATTCATCAAAATGTTTTGGTTTATCTGGCATAACCATAGCTGCCACAATATATGCTATGACACCAGGAAATCCAACGGTAAATATTGTTGCCAATACCCATAATAATCGTATCAGTGTAGAATCTATCTCAAAGTATTCTGCTATACCTCCACAAACTCCTGAAATCTTTTTATCAGTCCTCGATAAATATAATTTTTTATTTTCCACCAGTTTCACTCCTTCTTTTTTAGCTCTTAGTTCTTGGTTCTTGGTTCTTAGGGCTTGGTTCTTAGGGCTTAGAAGTATGAAGAAATTCATAGAATTTCATTCATCGACTACCGACTACCAACTACAAACTATCGTCTCTGTCTAAAATAATTATATACAGATTCTGCCGATATATTATTCATACCCTTAACTGCTCTTAATTCTTCTAAAGATGCCTTTCTTATATTTTCTACAGAACCCAATGCCTTTAACAATTCAAATTTCCTTTTGGGTCCTATGCCCTTTATATCATCTAATACAGATTTAAACACCTTTTTATCCCTTAATGTTCTATGGTAGCTTATGGCAAATCTATGGGCCTCATCTTGAATTCTAGTAATAAGATTGAACGCCTTACTTCCAACAGGGAGTTTTATTTCCTTATTATTATATATAATACCTCTAGTCCTGTGATTTTCGTCCTTTACCAGACCACATATAGGGATATCTATTCCCATTTTATCTATAACTTTTTTTGCTATATTTACTTGACCTTTCCCTCCATCAATCATTATAATATCTGGAAATACAGAAAAACTCTTCATCTTTACTTTATTGTTCTTTATAAGTCTTCTTTCCTCTATGCCACGATTAAACCTTCTTCTAACAATTTCTTCCATGCTTCCATAGTCATTAGAACCAATTACACTTTTTATTTTAAATCTTCTATAATATCTGGGGACCTTTTGTCCATCCTGAAACACTACCATGGAACCCACTGATTCTACCCCCTGTATATTGGATATATCAAAGGCCTCTATCCTTATGGGCAATGCTTCCAACCCCATTATTTCTGATAATTGCTGTAATGCCTCCTTTGCTTCCAATGTTTTCCCCTTTATTCTGTCACTATATTGATTTAATACATTCATTGCATTGGTTCTTACCATTTCCATTAACTGATTTCTATCTCCCCTTTTAGGTATCTTCATATATACCTTTGAACCCCTTTTTTCACTTAACCATTTTTCTACTACTTCTCTATCTTCAAAGTCTTCTTCTATCAATACTTCCTTTGGCACATATGCAGCTCCTAGATAAAATTGTTTTACAAAGGCGCTTAATATTTCCCCTCTATTCATACTCTCAGTATCATCTAAAATAAAATGTTCTCTTCCCATAACCTTTCCTGCTCTAACAAAGAATATCTGTATACAAGATTCGTCCATTGCTCTTGCCATACCTATTATATCTTGATCCACCATCTTAGTGGAAACTATCTTTTGTTTTTCCAATATATGTTTCAAAGACATTATCTTATCTCGATATTTTGCTGCCAATTCAAAGTCTAATTCCTTAGATGCCATTTTCATTTTTTCTTCTATAATCTGTACCAATTTTTCTTCTTTGCCATTAAGAAACATAATTATTTCATTAATCATATCCATGTATTTCTTTTCATCTACATTGCCTTGACAAGGTGCCATACATTTCCCTATATAATAATTTAGACATGGCCTCTTTTTTCTCTGTCCCTTGTCTATATTCATCTTACATGTCCTTATTGGATATAAATTCCTAATGATATCTAATGTATCATTTACTGCACCGCTACTGGTATACGGTCCAAAATACTTTGCACCATCCTTTTTTATATTTCTAGTTTTAAACACTCTAGGATATGTCTCATTAGTAGTAACCTTTATATAAGGATATTGCTTGTCATCCCTTAAAAGCACATTATATTTAGGTTTGTGCTTTTTAATAAGGTTTGCTTCTAAAATTAATGCCTCCACTTCTGTATCAGTGATTATATATTCAAATTCCTTTATATTCTTCACCATAGCCCTTACCTTGGTCGCCTTTGATGAAGAGTTTTGAAAATATTGTCTCACCCTCTTCTTTAAAGAGATGGCCTTCCCTACATATATAATCTGTCCAGAATCATCTTTCATTAGATATACACCTGATCTATCTGGTAACTTTTTTAATTCCTCATCTATATTAAAGTGCATACTCTCACCCTTATTTATTTAAATGTTATACATATATAATACCACAAAAAAAGAAAGTAAAAAAACCTGAAGATAAATCTTCAGGTTTTCATTGCTCTTATAAAATTAAAGTATTGTTATATTTTCTGCTTGAGGGCCTTTTGGTCCTTTAACTACATCAAAGGATACTTTTTGTCCTTCTTCCAATGTCTTGAATCCATCCTTATTAATTTGAGAAAAATGAGCGAATACATCATTTTCTTCTTCTGTAGTAATAAATCCAAATCCCTTTTCTGCATTAAACCATTTTACTATACCATTCATATTTTCATACCTCCGAAATTTTTATTCCTTTAATTCTTTGTAAATATAACTTATCAATAGAAATTTCGGATTTTATATGCAAAGTCATTGTTAGCAATAAACAAATCAGAAATACAATAATAATAATTTACTTTTGAATTAAGGTTCTTACTAAGTCTATAATACTTTTAATAATAAGTCAAGTAATTTTTGGAAATGTTACAAAAAAACTGAAACTAAATCTTCAAATTCTATGCTGTAGCCTCTAATTCATTTGCCTTTTCCATTTCTTTATTCTTTCCACTTCCTATTATAAAATGCAATATCAGTCCTACAGCCAATCCCCAAGCAGCTCCTTTGGTAGCTAGTACAGCACCCATAACTCCAGCCAATCCCTTTTCTTCATTTGTTTCAGTATATTGCATGGCTATCCTAGTACAAACAAATCCTTGAACTAATAATGTCAAAGATAGTGCAATAGGCAATACAGGCTTTAACAATGACACTATGGGCATTAATGAAACACCTATAAAACTAGCTATTCTAAAACTTCCAAATCCTCCATATATAGAATCCATTTGATGCCTTCCCTCTTTATACCTTTCACTAACAGCTGCTGTCACTGCAGCCCATAAGGGTCCACATAATGTGGCATAGGGAACTATTATAGATTGAATGATATTTCTAGCACCACTTATAAGATTAGATCTATTGGAGTCAAAGTCTATCTTTTCATCTTTTCTGCTTTCATTTGCTTCATTTATCAATGCTTTACTAGTTATAAAGTCTCCAAAGGCTATTATATACACTACAATTACCATAGGTAATGCAGCTATAAATATATCAACGCCTGGAAAGCCTATGCCCAATGGGCTTATGGTCTTTATAACTTCTCCAAATCTAGGCACAAATATTTCCCACTGTATATTTGGTACTGGTATTTCTTTTACTAAAACACCTATAAATAAAGACACTATTATAGCTGGTACCATTCCATATTTGCCTAAATATGACAATATATTAGATTTCACCTTTATACTCTTAAACTTTGCTGAAAATAAAATATAAAATGACAATAACCCCCCTAATGCTATAGAAATAGGAAATTCACCAAATCTTCCTCCTATGCCCATTTCCCCTGTTATAGCAGCAACACCAGCACCCAATAATATACCAGCTTTCATTGAATTGGGAATCCAGTTTATTATTTTTCCAGCTAAACCTGTTATCCCCATTATTACAAACAATACTCCCACTAATAATTGTAATGCTATTAGTGCATGTATTCTATCTGGGCCCATTTTATATTGTCCTAAAAACCCTAAAATCAATGGCAATGCTGGAGTTATCCAGCCTGGCACAACAGGATCTCCCATTAAAACATGTAGGTTATAAAACAATCCATTTATTATAACCATTGTTAAAGCCACCTCAAAAGAAAATCCTAGAGTCTCAGTCATAACAGGTATCGCACCTAGACAAGTTGCACAAAGTAAGAGTCCTTGCCAAATTTCAGGCATTTCTATTTTATAGTGTATAAATGGAATTCTTATTTTAAATATTCCAAATGGAATATACGGTTGCTCTTCACCATTTTTTCTTCCTTTCATAAATATATCCCCCTCATTTTATTTAAATCGCTTTGCAAACTCATCTTTTAACTCATCTCTAAAATTAGGATGAGCAATATTGATAAGGGCCTTAGCTCTACCTCTCAATGTCTTCCCCCTTAAATCAGCTATACCATATTCAGTAACAATATAATGAACATCATTTCTTGAAGTAGTAACTGCAGAACCCTTATTTAAAAATGGTACTATTCTTGAAGTCTTGCCTTTCCTTGCTGTGGAAGGTATGGCTATTATAGATTTCCCATCTTTGGCCATACTAGCACCTCTAACATAGTCAACCTGCCCCCCAGTCCCACTAAATTGATTTAATCCTATACTTTCAGAAGATATTTGTCCCATTAAATCTACTTCTAGGCATGAATTAATGGAAATCATCTTATAATTTTGTGCAATGATTACAGGATTATTTACATAGTCCACAGGATATAGTTCCACAGATGGATTATTATCAATAAAATTATAAAGTCGTCTCGTCCCCATCATGAAAGTAACTACCATTTTTCCTTTATGAATAGTTTTGTTCCTATTTGTTATTACACCTGCCTCAACAAGGTCTACAACTCCATCAGAAAACATCTCTGAATGAATCCCCAAATCTCTTTTATCCTTTAAAAACAATAATACAGCATCGGGGATTGCCCCTATTCCCAATTGTAATGTGGATCCATCATCAATAAGAGCAGCACAGTTCTCTCCTATTGCCCTTTCGATATCACCTATTTTAGGTGCATTAAGCTCTATGAGCTCTGTTGAATTTTCAACTATATAATCCATATTAGACACATGTATAAAATTATCACCTAAAGTTCTTGGCATCTTATCATTGACCTCTGCTATTACTAACCTTGCACATTCGCTAGCAGGCTTAGTGTAATCATTAGATAATCCATAACTACAATATCCATGTTCATCTGGAGTACTTACCTGTATAAGTGCCACATCTACAGGTAAGTAATTATCTGTAAACAACCTAGGTATTTCATAAAAAAAGCTAGGTGTATAATCTGCCCTATTTTGATTAACTGCCTCCCTAGTAGATCCTCCAACAAAAAGGGCATTATGCCTGAAGTGTCCTCTCATTTCAGGTTTTGTATATTCACTTTTTCCCATGGCAACCATATGGACAATTTCAACATCTTCGTATTGTTCCTTATTATCTATCATGGCCTTAACCAGTTTCGTAGGTTCACTGCATGCATGGCCTATAACTACTCTATCGCCAGACTTTATATTTTTTACTGCTTCATCAGCAGATGTCAATCTATTTTTATAAATTCTTTTCCACATAATCTCCCCCCTCATGCCTTAACATATTTATCTTTTTAAATATATCTTCATAACAATCTCTACTGTCTACTTTTATCTTCCACTGGCACAAAATTCTATCACTATTTGCACAAGCACTTGTGCACCCACACACTATAATCAACACACCATAATACTCATTTTCTCTAGCTACAAAAAATTTATCTTCTGTTAATATATCCTTTATATATTTTACAAACCTTTTTCTATTGTATTTGGGATTACAACCACCACAATACTTTATACCTATATTCACATCATTTCTCCTTATAGAGATTTGTTTAAAATTTTTTTTGCCATATCAATAAGCTCTGGACTCACTTCTCTAGATATAACAACTTCATTGACCCATGGAAACTCTTCCTTTAACTTTTGTTCAATAAAATCCTTTGTAGTCATATCAGAATGGGGACACCCACTACATGCACCCAATAATTTTATCCTGACTACTCCATTTTTAACTTCTAAAAGTCTTACATCCCCATTATGACTTATTAACCTAGGTCTTATTTTTTCTTCAAGTATTTCCTTCACTTTGTCAACCATAATATCACTCCATATTTATAGATCAACAGAGACATAAAATTGCTACAAATAATTTTATTTATGCCTCTGTCAATACTAAAATTTATAATTACATCTCAATTATTTTTCTATTTTGGCTATATTTTTAGCTAAATCTTTTTTGTGTTCTAAATTACCTTGTCTCCATATCATTACTCTCTGTGCTTGAGGAGACCCTGCTCCATGCATTGATTCTGTTCTATATCCTACCGCTGCAGTACCCAGTGTCATATTTTCAATTAATCTTAATATTTTCATACGATCCATAGTAGGTACATTTGCATTACCTTTAAAGTATTTTTCACATATGGGTCCTATTTCTGGGTGTTTGAAATCCTTTTCAGATGGCATAGTAACCATTAATCCCCCTGCAATATCTTCAGCTAATCGGGCTATCTCATAAGGGAATCTCGTAACATTCTGTTTACATATATTCGCCAATAACATATCTATTTGGTAATTCCCCGATTGTGTAGCATAGCCCTCTGAAGAACATGCTATACCACAACAGTATAGAGTTTCATTTAGATGCATCATCTCTATAAGTTTATCCTTTATATGAGATGCCTTAGGCACTCCATTATATTCCGCAGCCAATGCAGCAGCTCCTATTAATACATCACCAACTCCTACTTTACAGCCACCATAACTTTGTCTATGATATCCTGCAAATCTTTCTACTAACATACCTGCAAATTCTGTCTCTCCATTTAAAAATATTCTCTCATTGGGTACAAAGACATCATCAAATACCACCAATGCCTCTTGCCCTCCAAATTCACTATTACCCACATCCATTTGTACATCTTCTTCCAGCTTTCTAGTATCACATGACTGACGGCCATATATCATGAAAACTCCATCTGCATCTGTAGGTATAGCAAAGGACACAGCATAATCTTTGTCATCGGGTCCCATCGCTATTGTAGGCATGATTAAATGCTCATGGGAATTAATGCTACCTGTTTGATGTACCTTTGCCCCCCTTACTACAATACCGTCATTCCTTCTTTCTACTACATGGACAAACATATCTGGATCCTCTTGTTTACTAGGGGCTAAACCTCTATCTCCTTTGGGATCTGTCATTGCTCCATCCACTGTCCAATCCTTTTGTTGAACCTCTTTCATGTATTTTGTAAAATTCTTATGATAATTAGTCCCATATTTTTCATCTGTTTCATAAGTAGTACTAAAAACTGCATTAAAGGCATCCATCCCAACACATCTTTGAAAGCATGATGCCGTTTTTTGTCCCAATAATCTTTGCATTTTTACTTTTTTAACTAAATCTTCAGTACTTTGATGTAAATGACAGAACCTATTTACCTTTTCTCCTGTTAAATTAGATGTAGCTGTCATCAAATCTTCATATTGTGGATCATGGGCCAATTCATATGTCATTGCCACTGAATTAATAGATGGACGAATTATCGGATGGTCTACTGGATTCTCCACCAACTCTCCAAACATATAAACCTTTATGTCTAAACTTCTAAGACTTTCAATATACTCTTTCCCTGTCATAAGTGCCATTTTAACAACCTCCCTAACATAATTTAATTTTGATATCAAGATAGCTATCTTTTATTCTCACTTAATTAATATTGCAATTGATATGCCATTTTTTTAACAAAGTTAATTATTTTTTATTTGTCCTCATTAAATGACTGTATTTTCAGTATCTTCATTTAATAAAAAACCAAAACAAATCCTATATTTTCAAAAAACAAAGAGAAATTCGTTGCGATATCGCAACGAATTTCTCTTCGTTTTTTGAATTCTTAATATGAAATCATTGAATTTAAAGCTATATATACCCTTGTTTGCATATATGCATTTTTATTGCATTATTGCAACATCTATTTTTCATATTTTTTCCTCTTTCTCACAAATGTAGAAGGATCTATGTCTAAAGCCCTAGCAGCATCCCTGACATTACCATATTTTTCATATGACCTCTCTAGCAAATTTTTTTCTACAATGGAAACTGCCCTTTTTATAGGGATTATATCATCACAGAATTCAAATCTTGGCCTATTCTTTTTATTGAGTATTTTTCTAGGTAAGTCTTTACAATTTATCTCATCGCCACTACTCATTGCTGTTATTCTTTCTATAACATTTTTTAGTTCCCTTACATTTCCTGGCCATTGGTAGTCATAAATAGCATCCATAACATCTCTGGCTAAAGATTTATTCCATCCATATTTTTCGTTTATATTCATTAAAAAATATCTAGTCAATTCTATTATATCCTGCTTTCTCTCTCTAAGTGGAGGAATATTTATAGGAATTACATTTAATCTATAAAATAGATCTTCTCTAAATAGCTTCTGTTTTACCATCTTTTCTAAATCCCTATTAGTGGCAGAAATTATCCTCACATCTATCTTTATGGATTTCACTCCCCCAACCCTTTTGACTTCATTTTCTTGAAGTACCCTCAAAAGTTTTACCTGCATATTTAGTGGCAATTCTCCTATCTCATCTAAAAATAAGGTTCCTCCATTAGCAACCTCAAAAAGTCCCATCTTTCCATCTTTATTTGCACCAGTAAATGCCCCTTGTTCATATCCAAAGAGTTCAGATTCTATTAGATTTTCTGGTATAGCACCACAATTTACTTTTATAAATGGCTTTTCAAGTCTGTTACTATTCTTGTGTATGAATTTGGCCACAACCTCTTTTCCAACTCCACTTTCACCAAAAAGTAATACTGTAATATCAGTTATTGCCGCCTTTTTAGCACGATAAAGAATATCTAACATTTTTTTATCCTTTACCACAAGACCTGATGTGTCTAGATATTGATTTTTTAGTTCTTTAATCTCCCAATAATATTTTTCAGCTAACTTTTCCTGTACTTGCAGTTCACTTTTTAGTTTATACAGCTCAGTGACATCCCTTACATTAGTTATCACTATAATTATATTTCCTTTTTCATCAAATACTGGTCTACTGGTAATCAATGCCTTCTTCCCTGTCTTAAACTCTTGATTTAAAGAAATAGTCTGTCTTTTCTCTATTGATAAAAGAGAACCTGACTTTGATATATAACCCTCTTTCACAAGGTCTTTCATATTTCTATCAATTAGATTCGCCCTTTTCAGCCCTGTTATTCTCTCATATGATTCATTAACTCTGATAGTTTTTCCTTTTCCATCTGTAATATATATCCCATCATAGGAATACTCTATAGTTCTATCCAATCTTTTAGATAACTTTCTATTAATTTCTAGCTCCTTTAATATCTTTTCAAAGGAAGTTATATCTTGAAATAAGATAGTAGCTCCCCATAATTTGTCATCTATTCTCAACGGAATAAAATCATATATTAGTAATTTCCCTTTATACCTGATTTTCTCTTTATATATACTATTAAATTCTTTCAATATATTTTTCTCTATTCTGAATTTTTCAAATATATCTGAGATATGACTATCTTTCACATCATACTTGTCAACCCCCAATATCTTTAAAGCCGTCTTATTAAAACATGATATAATTCCATCCTTATCAATTGTAACTATCCCATTGCTGGAAGATTGTATTATTGTTCGAAGTTTTTTAAGTTCATATTGTATTGATAATTTATCTGCATTACTCTCGCCCATCCCCATAAAATAACCCCCTCCCATTTTTAATAATAACACAAAAAAATGATTCTAAAAACAAATATCCCGATTGTTGGCAACTATAAAACTTATTAAAATATAAAAAAGTTAGTAGTAAGTAGTTTAATGATAAAATCCATAGGATTTCCACCATCAACTACGAACTACTAGCTACCAACTACTAACTATATTTTATATTCTCATTTGACTTCTCCTAAATATGCCCTTTGAACATCATCATTGTCTAGAAGCTCCATTCCATTACCTTCTAATACTATCTTTCCTGTCTCCAATACATATCCATAATCAGCAATCTCTAACGATGCTTTAGCATTCTGCTCTATTAAAAGTATAGTTACTCCTTCTCTATTTATCTCTTTTATTATATTAAAAATATCTTTAACTATTAATGGTGCCAACCCTAGAGAAGGCTCATCCATCATTAATAATTTTGGTCTAGACATAAGTCCTCTAGCCACAGCTAACATCTGCTGTTCTCCTCCTGACATAGTCCCTGCCTTTTGCCAGATTCGTTCCTTTAATATGGGAAACAACTCATATACCCATTTCAAATCCTTTTGAATTTGCTCTTTATCATTTCTACCATAGGCACCCAACATAAGATTTTCTTCAACCTTTAGGTCGGGAAATACCCTTCTTCCCTCTGGTACCAATACCAATCCTTTCTTCACAATGCCAGTGGTATTTTCACCAGTTATATCCTTCCCCTGATATATTATCTTTCCACTGCTACTCTCAACTAATCCCATAGTAGTCCTTAGTGTTGTGCTTTTCCCTGCTCCATTTGCCCCAATGAGGGTTACTATTTTACCACTGATCACTTCCAATGTAATACCCCTTAGTGCATGTATACCTCCATAATGTACATTTAAATTTTCTATTTTAAGCATATCAATCAACCCCCAAGTAGGCTTCTATTACCTTTTGATTGTTTTGTATCTCGTAAGGATTGCCCACCGCTATAGTTTCTCCATGGTCTAAAACATAAATATTCTCGCATACCCCCATGACTACTTGCATATGGTGCTCTATCATCAATATAGTTATGTCAAATTTCTCTTTTATTTCCTGTATAAAGTTCATCAACTCCAAAGATTCTTGAGGATTCATGCCTGCCGCTGGCTCATCTAAAAGTAATACTTTAGGATTTGTAGCCAATGCCCTAGCTATCTCAAGTCTCCGTTGTTTTCCATAGGGCAGTGAATATGACTTTTCATCCTTTACATCTAACAAATCTACTTCATTTAAAAGATTTATGGATTTTTCATACATATATCTTTCCTTTTTTACATAATCAGGTGTCCTAAATATAGATGAAATAACATTGGAATTAAGTCTCAAATGGTTGGCTACTAACACATTATCTAAAACTGACAACTCTTTAAACAACCTTATATTCTGAAATGTCCTTGCCAATCCTAATTTAGTTATATTGTGAGGCTTCATTAATGTTATATCTTTATCTTCAAAATATATACTTCCTTCAGTCGGTTTATATACACCTGTTATCATATTAAATGCAGTAGTCTTACCTGCACCATTGGGACCTATTAATCCTACAATTTGATTTTTTTCCAAATCCATATTCAAATTTGATACTGCAACCAGTCCTCCAAATTTCATGGTTATTCCATCAGTTCGTAAAACTGACATATACTTCACATCCTTCTGTTATATTAACTAACTTTTTTGCGTTTCTTTCTATCTATAAACCAATCCCATGTAAACTCATTGGTCCCCATAAGCCCTTGCTGATAAAATAATATAACTATCATCAATAGAGCAGAAAATACTACCATTCTCAGTCCTGGTATGGCTGCAATCTTTATAAATCCAAAGTTCATACTTCCATCTAATACCCTCAATACCTCCATTAGTGTTGTAACTACTACAGCAGATATTACTGTCCCTGTTATACTGCCAATACCTCCCAGTACTACTATAAGAACTATATTAAATGTCAAAATAAATCTAAACATTAATGGATCTATAGTACCCAATAAATGGGCTAATAATGCCCCTCCTATTCCAGCCAAAAAAGAGCCTATTGTAAATGCCAATATCTTATGTTTAAATAGATTTATTCCCATGGCCTGTGCTGCTATCTCATCTTCTCTTATGGCTTTAAAGGCCCTTCCATAACTACCTTTTATAAGAAATACCATAAATATTATACATACTATTGCTATACCCCAACTCCACCATACATTGGTAGTATTGGGCAATCCTTTAAGTCCCAATGCTCCATTAGTCAAAGATTGGGTATT
The DNA here is from genome assembly GCF_000620125.1 of Clostridiisalibacter paucivorans DSM 22131. Lineage (NCBI taxonomy): Bacteria > Bacillati > Bacillota > Tissierellia > Tissierellales > Thermohalobacteraceae > Clostridiisalibacter > Clostridiisalibacter paucivorans. Next base: position 38,402 of record NZ_JHVL01000013.1, read on the forward strand.
AGTAAATATTATCCTGATAATCTCACCAAATCCCAATGTTGCTATAGCAAGATAATCATCTCGTAATCTTAATACAGGTGCTCCTATTAAAAAACCTGCCAATCCAGCCATAATTCCTCCCATAAGTAATGCGATATAGAAGGGTACTTCCACATTGGCCAAAAAGGGTACTATGGGTTTCATAAAAAAATTCATTTCCTTCATATCAGGGGACATTGTAAGTAATGCAGATGTATATGCCCCCACAGCCATAAAACCTGCATGACCCAAAGAAAATAATCCAGTAAACCCATTTATCAAATTAAGTCCCAAAGCTAAAATTACATATATTCCACATAGATTAAATATCCTCATCTTGTATGAGTCAAATGTTTTGTTAAATATTACTATTATTACAAGAAATAACCCAATAGCTATTAAAGTCATTAATCTCTTTTTTTTATTTATTTCCATATGCTACACCTTCTCCACTGTATTTTGCCCCATAATGCCTGTGGGCTTAAATAATAAAATGACTATTAATAATACAAAGGCAAAGGCATCCCTATATCCTGATAAACTAGGCAAAAATGCCACTAGCATAATCTCTCCTAGCCCCAATATAAATCCGCCAATAACTGCACCTTTGATATCCCCAATACCACCCACAACAGCAGCAATAAAACATTTAAGACCAGGCATAAGTCCCATTAAAGGAATCATAGATGGATACCTAAGTCCCCACATTACTCCCCCTACTGCAGCCATTACAGAGCCTATTCCAAAGGTTATAGTTATTATACTATTTACATTTATAGCCATGAGCCTTGCAGCTTCATAGTCCTTAGATACAGCCCTCATAGCCATACCTGTTTTAGTATGATTAACTATATATAATAATCCAATTAATAATACCATTGTCACAATGGGAATATAAAGAGATACACTTGTCAATGTAACTGAACCTATTTTTACTACTTTACTAAAAATCCCTATATTGGGAAAAGACTTTGGTTTTCCTCCAAATATAACTACTGCAAGGTTTTCTATAAAAAAAGATACTCCTATGGCCGATATCATAACAGATATTCTTGGAGAGTCCCTTAATGGTCTATAAGCCAGTCTTTCTATTAATATTCCTATTATTCCAGTCAAAAGAATTGCTACTATAAATCCTATCCACCATGGTAGGAAGAATCTACTTACAGCATAAAAGCCAAAATATATACCCAACATAAATATATCTCCATGAGCAAAATTTATTAGTCTCAATATGCCATATACCATTGTATAACCAATAGCTAATAATGCATATAAACTACCCAATGATATGCCATTGGCCAAATGTTGAAAAAAGCTTTCTAAACTCATATAGTCCATAAATATCCCTCTCTTGTATTAGATTAAATATGCAAAATATTGCGAATTTATAAAATATAATATAGACTATCAATACCGATAGTCTATATTATATTTTTCCTATTTCTTAAAAGGCTCTACAGTTGTCAAATATTTAAATTCTCCATCTTTAACCTCTTTTATTATTGCACTCTTAACAGCATCTCCATTTTCATCTAATGTAATTATTCCCGCTGCCCCTTCAAAATTTTCTGTTTCAGCCAATGCATCCCTTATAGCTACTTTATCAGCTGACCCAGCCTTTTCAATTGCATTTAATATCATTAAATATGCATCAAATCCCAATGCAGCAACTGCTGGTGGCTCTGAATCAAATTTTTTCCTATATGCATTCAAAAATTCCTCTGATTTATCAGTTATAGGTACCTCTGATGTAAAGAATGTAGATATAACAGTTCCTTCAACTGCTTCTCCACCTATTTCTAAGAATTCCTCTAGTTCCCAAGTATCTCCACCTAAAATAGGTGTCTCTATTCCCAATTCTCTGGCTTGTTTTATAAGTAATGCAGATTCAGTAAAATTACCTGGTGCAAATATAACATCTGGATTTTGATCTTTAATATTTGTTAGTTGTGCAGTAAAATCCTGATCCATAGTATTATAATTTGCCTCTCCTACTATTGCATTTTCATCTCCAGTTAATTCTTTAAATGCATCAGTAAAAAACTTAGCTAGTCCTACTGAATAATCATTTGATATTTCCTTTATTATAGCGGCCTTTTTAGCACCTAACTCATTAAAGGCATAGTTAGCCATAACCTTGCCTTGGAAAGGATCTATAAAACATGCTCTAAAATAGTATTCATTTCCCGCTGTAACCAATGGATTTGTACAAGATGCACCTACAGTGGGTACTTGCCCCTTCTGTATTATTGGACCAGCAGCCATTGACAATGAACTTCCCCAACTACCTATTATTGCCACAACTTTCTCTTTATCTACAAGTCTAGTGGCAGCATTAGCTGCTTCAACTTTATCTGATTTATTATCTACTATAACAAGTTCTACCTCTTTTCCTAAGACTTCTGAATACAGTTCATTGGCCAACTTTATACCTTCTACTTCCATTTCTCCTCCTGCAGCATTTGGGCCTGTCATAGGCTGAAATACACCTATCTTAATCGTATCTCCACCTTCACTAACCTGCTTATCTCCAGCTCCACCTTCATTAGATGTCTCTTGCCCTTGAGAACATCCCACAGTAAATAATGACAATATCATAACCAATGCCAAAAACAATGAAATTCTCTTCCTCACAATATACCCCCCTTATAATTTTAGTCCCATCGCTTTAAGACAATACTAAGTTAAAGCAATAAAACAAAACTTGATTCAGAGACAATACTGTCTCTGAATCAAATGCTAAAATATTAAATTTATTTAATATAATTTTAATCTGTATTCATGAAGAAGTCAAGTGTTTTTTGTGTGTATACAATTTGTAAATTTTAACCTTCTAATATAATCCCCCGAACTTTGCCATTAGCATTGAGTACCATACCTATGTTATCTCCTAATTTTAAATCCTTAAATGCTATATTCATTTTATTGTCTCCCCGTTTCAATATTATTACCAAATCATCTACTATTTCCTTTCTTCCTTCTATTTCTGTACTATTGTGGTCAAATGCCTGTTCTATTTCAATATATCCCTTTTCATCATCTAGTATTTTTATTGTTCCATAGACAAATATCTCTCCCTCCAATGGATTGCACTCATCAAAATCCCTATACCTTTTTATATCTACCTCTTTATCAATATCATGGAAATCTATATCACTATTATATATACTTTCTATCTGCTCCAATGACATATAGGGCAAATCATCATAAAAGAGTACATCATACTCTATATCATCTGTATTATTATCAATTTTAAATGATATCTTTTCTATGTAGCATTGGATGCCTTGTTCCAGTCCCTGCGCAATATTTACATTACTCAACAATATCAACACAAATATAATTATAATCATCTTTCTATTCATTATTCATACCTCCCAATAAATATGCTTGTACAATATTATTAGAAAGTATTTCCTCAATAAATAATTCTATACTGATATATTAAAAACAGCTCTCAATTCTTATTTAACTAGTGAATAAGAATTGAGAGCTGTAATTATGCAATAATTTTTAATTTTTTATCTGGAATTTCATCTCTAGATATCTAAAAAACAATACAACAAAACTACTAAATATCAGATATAGTATTGCTGTAATAATAAATGGGGTTATAGTAAAAGATGCAGTAACTAATTCTTTAGAAGACCTCAGTAGATCTCCCATTCCTATGGCAGCTACCAAAGCCGTATCCTTCACAAGATTAATAGCTTCATTGCATAGTGGAGGTATAACTCGTCTCAATGCTTGAGGAATTACTACAATTGACATAGTCTGTCTATAACTCATACCTAAAGCAAATGATGCCTCATATTGCCCCTTATCTATAGATTCTATACCTGATCTAAAAATTTCAGTCAGATATGCCCCATAATTCAGAGTATATGTGATTAATGCTGCAATAAAAGGACTATAAGATATGCCTGTAGCTATAGGTAATCCATAATAGGTAAAGAACAATTGGAGTAGAAGGGGTGTTCCCCTAAATATCCAAGTATATATACCTAATATATTTCTTAAACCCTTAAGCTTTGATACCTTACCTATTGCAAATACAAGCCCTAAGGGCAAACAAAGTATAGCTGTAAATATATACAACCTCAATGTTACCGATAATCCCTTTAATATAAAAATTGTCATATCTAAAATATCTGCCATAATTTAAACCCCTCAATTTTACTTTAGAAAAATCATTTATTTAACTAATATATCCTCTCCAAACCACTTTTCAGATATTGTTTTACCAGTGCCATCTTCTTTTATCTCCTTTAAAATCTTGTTTAATTCTTCAGTAAAGGAATCATCTTCTTCCCTAACTCCCACAGCATAAGATTCTTCAGCCAGATAATCTTCTAATATCTTGTATTCATCCTGTTTCTTTGCAGTATAATATCTTCCTACTATCTCATCTACAATAACAGCTTCTAGCCTACCAGCTTTTAAGTCTAAAAGTGCTTCCACATTATTGGAATATTTTCTAACTTCCTTTAAAGAATTTGTAAGTTCATCATCTGAAGCCAATGCCTTTTCACTACTGCTTCCCATCTGGATACCTACTATTTTATCCTTTAAATCTGATCTATCCTTTATTTCAGAGTCTCTTCCAACTATTATAGCTTGTCTATTGGCAAGATAAGCATCTGAGAAGTCTATATTCTCTTCTCTTTCCTCTGTAACTGTCAATCCATTCCATATTACGTCTATATCTCCCTTTTTAAGACTTAATACAACTCCATCCCATTCTACAGGTTGAAACTTTACATCTACCCCCATTTTTTCAGCTACTGCCTTTGCCAAGTCAATATCAAATCCTACTATCTCTCCAGAATTATCTCTAAACCCCATAGGTGGAAAACTATCATCTAGTCCCACTACAAAATATCCCTTTTCCTTTATATCATTCAATGAATTATCAACAGATTTCTTTTCTCCACACCCCGTCAAAATTACTGATAAAGATAATATAATTACAAAACTAATCAATAAATATTTTTTCCTATTCATATTAATTTCTCCTCTCTTTTTTAACTATATACTATTATACTTTATCACTTTATATAAGTAAAGTATAAATTTAAAAATTTGTAGCTAGTAGCTTGCAATATTAACTACTAACTACTTGTTATTAATTACTCATTACCAACTCTCTCAAATTCCTGCTGAATTTCTTCAGATGGTTCTTTTCCCAACAGACTAACTATTACTATTATTAGACTGGCTATGGCAAATCCAGGGGCTATTTCATAAAGATCAAATATTCCCCCTGAAAGTTGTTTCCAAACAACTACTGTGATTCCTCCCGTAAGCATACCTAATATGGCACTATTTCTAGTCATTCTCTTCCAAAATAAAGAAAATATAACTACTGGTCCAAATGCTGCACCAAATCCTGCCCAGGCATATGATACTAAATCCAACACTGAACTTTCAGGATTAAGTGCTAATATATATGCAACTATAGCTACCCCTATTACAGATAATCTGCTAACCCATACCAGTTCCTTATCCGATGCATTTCTTTTAAACAATGCCCTATATACATCCTCTGTCAATGCAGACGCAGTAACTAAAAGCTGTGAATCCGCTGTACTCATTATAGCTGCCAATATGGCTGCCAACATTATTCCCGCTATATATGATGGAAATAATCTATTTACCATTACCATAAATACCTTCTCAGCATCAGCCAATGGCTCAGCTAAATATACCCTACCTATCATTCCTATTAATATTGCCATGACCAAACTTATGACCACCCATATCATAGCTATCATTCTAGACTTCTTTATCTTTTCAGCAGAAGATATAGCCATAAATCTAGACAATATATGGGGTTGTCCAAAGTAGCCAAAACACCATGCAAAAAGGGATATTATTGAAATCCAGCCCAAAAAATTTCCCTCAATATTAGTAAAGGGATTAATTAGTTCCATATTTATGACTCTTATTTTATCTAATGTCTCAGAAATACCTCCCAGATTATAAATACCACCTATAGGTACTATTATTATGGCAAAAAACATAATAACACCTTGAAAAAAGTCTGTCCAACTCACAGCCATAAATCCACCTAAAAACGTATAACCTATTATTACTATAGCTCCAATAGTAAGGGCTAAATTATACTCAATACCAAATACAGTACTAAATAATTTTCCTCCTGCAACCAATCCCGATGAAGTATAGAATAAAAAGAATAATAATATAAACAATGCCGACAATGTTCTAAGAATCCCCGAGTTATCTCTAAACCTATTTTCAAAGTATACAGAAAGGGTTATAGAATCTCCTGCTATCTCTGTATATTTCCTAAGCCTTTCAGCTACAAATTTCCAATTTAAGTATGTTCCCAATCCCAGTCCTATAGCTATCCATACTGACTCTATTCCTGTTAAATATGCAGCTCCAGGCAATCCCATCAAAAGCCATCCACTCATATCTGAGGCTTGGGCACTCAATGCTGTTACCCAACTGTTTAATCCCCTTCCTCCTAATACATAGTCTGATAAATTTTCTGTCCTTTTATAAAAGAAAAAACCTATACCTAGCATAAAAAGTAGATATATTATAAAGGTCAACAGTATACTTCCACTATTAATTGCCATAAATATTCACTCCTCCTATTGTTTTTACAAATATTGTCTCATTTTTGGGTGAAAAAACACATATTAATAAATTGTAACATATTATAGGAGAAAAGAAAAGTTAGTAGTCAGTGGTTTAATCATGAAATCCATAAGATTTCCTCCACCAACTACTAACTACGCACTATGAACTACCAACTATATTTACAATATCTCCTTTAAAAACTGTCCTGTATAGGACTCTGGTGTTTCAACAACTTCTTCTGGAGTTCCCTTAGCGATTACAGTACCTCCTCCATCTCCACCTTCAGGACCTAAATCCACTATATAGTCTGCAGTTTTTATTACATCTAAATTATGTTCTATTACTATTACCGTATTTCCTCCCTCAACAAGCTTGTTTAATACCTTTATAAGTTTATGCACATCGGCCATATGCAATCCTGTTGTTGGCTCATCTAAAATATATAGAGTCTTTCCAGTACTCTTTTTACTTAATTCAGTGGCTAGTTTTATCCTCTGGGCTTCACCACCAGAAAGTTGTGTGGAAGGTTGGCCTAATTTTATATATCCCAATCCCACATCATACATTGTCTGCAATTTTCTTTTTATTTTGGGTATATTCTCAAAGAATTCTAGACCTTCTTCAACAGTCATATTTAATACATCGGATATGGTTTTACCTTTATATTTAACCTGTAAAGTTTCCCTATTATATCTTTCCCCTTTACATACCTCACAGGGTACATATACATCAGGTAAAAAATGCATCTCTATCTTAATTATACCGTCTCCATTACATGCCTCACATCTACCGCCCTTTACGTTGAAACTAAATCTTCCCTTCTTATATCCCCTCATTTTAGCTTCAGGAGTCTTAGCAAATACATCTCTTATATGGTCAAAAACTCCTGTATATGTGGCTGGATTGGACCTTGGAGTTCTTCCTATTGGAGATTGATCTATATCTATAACCTTGTCTATATTTTCTATTCCTTTTATACCTTTATGAGCCCCTGGTTTTGTCTTAGCCCTATGTAAATTATGGGCTAGACCTCTATATAATATTTCATTTACCAATGTACTTTTACCAGAGCCCGATACACCTGTTACACAGAGAAATACTCCCAGTGGAAACTCCACGTCTATATCCTTCAAATTATTTTCTTTAGCACCCATAACCATGACTTTTTTACCATTGGGTGCCCTTCTATTTTTAGGTATTTCTATTTTCTTTTTTCCACTCAAATATTGCCCTGTTATAGATCTATCACAGTTCATTATATCTTCTACAGTACCTTGAGCTACCACTTCTCCACCATGGAGCCCTGCCCCTGGTCCTATATCCACTATATGATCTGCATTATACATCGTATCTTCATCATGTTCTACAACTAATACTGTATTACCTAAATCAGTTAAATTTCTCAATGTCTTTAATAATCTGTTATTATCCCTTTGATGAAGACCTATACTGGGTTCATCGAGGACATATAAAACTCCCACAAGGCTTGATCCAATTTGAGTAGCCAATCTAATCCTTTGAGACTCTCCTCCAGAGAGGGTACCTGCACTTCTAGATAATGTCAAATAATCCAAACCCACATCCTTTAAAAAGTTAAGTCTACTTTTTATTTCCTTCAGGATTTGATGTCCTATAAATTCCTGTCTTTCTGTTAAAGATAGCGTGTTAAAAAACTCTACAGTATCTTTAATGGACATTTCAGTTATTTCATATATATTCTTATTTCCCACTGTAACAGCTAAGCTTTCCTTTTTTAATCTGCTTCCATTACAATTATTACATAATATAACTCCCATGAATTTATCTATTTTATCCCTCATATAATTAGAATTCGTTTCTGTATATCTTCTTTCCAAATTGTTTATTATACCCTCAAATTTGCCATTATAAGTCCTTCTGCCATTAAATCTACTCTCAAACTCAAAGGATATATTTTTGTTTGTCCCATATAAAAGCTCTTGTAAAAAGCTATCAGGTGCATCTTTAAGGGGTGCCTGCAAATCGAAATTATTATTCTTTGCTATGGATTCAAATATCTTATAATAGTATGTGTCCTCGGATATATTGCTATATGGTGCTAATCCTCCTTGATTTATTGAAAGCTCATAATTGGGTATTACTAAATCAGGATCAATCTTTTTATGACTTCCCAATCCATTACATACGGGACACATTCCAAAAGGACTATTAAAAGAAAACATCCTAGGTGCCAATTCCTCCAGTGCTATTCCACATTCTACACATGCAAATTTTTCACTAAAAAGCATTTCTTCTCTATCAATTATATCAACTATAACTAATCCCTCTGACAATTTTAAAGCCGTTTCCAAGGAATCAGTCAATCTCTTTCTTATACCGTCTTTAATTATAATCCTATCTATCATTACCTCTATATTATGCTTTTTATTTTTGTCTAGTTCTATATCATCTGTAAGCTCAAATATTTCTCCATCTACCCTAACCCTTACAAATCCATCTTTCCTTATTAATTCCAGTGTCTTTTTATGTTGTCCTTTACGACCTCTAACTATGGGAGACAGTATCTGAATCCTTGTTCTATGTTGTAGATCCAATATAGCATCCACCATTTGGTCCACTGTCTGAGAAGTTATCTCCTTTCCACATTTAGGACAATGTGGCGTACCAATTCGTGCAAACAATAACCTCATATAATCATATATCTCTGTCACAGTTCCCACTGTAGATCTGGGATTATTGCTAGTAGTCTTTTGATCTATAGATATGGCTGGAGATAATCCCTCTATATACTCCACATTTGGCTTCTCCATCTGACCCAGAAATTGCCTTGCATATGCAGATAAACTTTCCACATACCTTCTCTGTCCCTCGGCATATATGGTATCAAATGCAATAGATGACTTACCCGAACCACTTAATCCCGTTAAGACTACAAATTTATCCCTTGGTATTTCTAAATCTACATCCTTTAGATTATGTTCCTTTGCTCCTTTTATAATAATACTGTTTCTTTCCATTTTATCCCTCTATCCTCTGTTCTAGTTCTTTTATTTTATCCCTCAATTCTGCTGCCCGTTCAAATTGTAAATTTTCAGCTGCTTCAAACATTTCAGCATCTAGTTGAACTATTAATTCCTTTATTTCCTCCTTGGAAAGCTTATCTTCTTCACTTATTCCATATTTTTCTTCATCCTCTGCCACTTTTGTGGCCTCTATTACATCCCTTATGGACTTTCTAATAGTTCTTGGTACTATACCATGTTCCTCATTGTATTTTTTCTGAATTTGTCTTCTTCTATTAGTCTCACTTATTGCTCTCTCCATAGAACCAGTAATTCTATCTCCATACATTATGACCTTTCCTTCGGAGTTTCTAGCTGCCCTTCCTATGGTCTGTACCATAGAAGTCTCTGATCTTAAAAATCCTTCCTTATCTGCATCTAATATTGCCACAAGGGAAACCTCAGGTAAGTCTAACCCTTCCCTCAAAAGATTTATTCCCACAAGCACATCAAATTCTCCCAATCTCAAGTCTCTTATTATTTTCATTCTCTCTATAGTCTTTACATCAGAATGTAAATAATTTACCTTCACTCCTATTTCCTTTAAGTAATTGGTCAAATCCTCAGACATCTTCTTGGTCAATGTAGTTACTAATACCCTTTGGTTCTTTTCTATTCTCATATTTATTTCCTTTATTAAATCATCTATTTGATTTTTTACAGGTCTAACCTCAACTAGAGGATCTAATAATCCTGTAGGCCTTATTATCTGTTCTACCACTTCTTCAGAGTGTTCATTCTCATAGAGTCCAGGTGTTGCACTTACATATACTATCTTATTTATATGACTTTCAAATTCGTCAAATCTTAATGGTCTGTTATCTAACGCTGAAGGCAATCTGAATCCATAATTTACTAGAGTTTCCTTTCTAGACCTGTCCCCTGCATACATGCCTCTTATCTGTGGAATAGTAACATGGGACTCATCTATTATCATTAAATAATCGTCGGGAAAATAGTCTAACAAAGTATATGGCTTACTTCCTGGAGGTCTTCCACTTATATGTCTAGAATAATTCTCTATACCTTGACAATATCCCATCTCTCTTAACATCTCTATATCATACATAGTCCTTTGCTCTAATCTTTGAGCTTCTAATAGTTTGTCCTGTGAACGCAGTTCTTTTAGTCGTTCAACTAGCTCTTGTTTTATATCATTAATAGCCCTTTCTATCTTATCTTGAGATGTAGCAAAGTGAGATGCTGGAAATATAGATATATGACTTCTAGTCCCTATTATCTCCCCTGTCAAAGAATTTACCTCTGTTATTCTATCTATCTCATCCCCAAAAAATTCTACCCGTATGGCATTCTCCGAAGAAGAGGCAGGAAATATCTCAACTACATCTCCCCGTACCCTGAAGGTACCCCTAACAAAATTTATATCATTTCTTTCATACTGTATATCTACAAGTTTAGCCAATACTTCATCTCTATCCTTTATCATACCTGGTCTTAACGACAATACTAAATTTTCATAATCTATTGGATCTCCCAAACCATATATACAAGAAACACTAGCTACTATAATTACATCCCTTCTCTCAAATAGAGATGCAGTAGCCGAATGTCGAAGTTTATCTATTTCATCATTTATTGATGCATCTTTTTCTATATAAGTATCGCTTTGAGGTACATATGCTTCTGGCTGATAATAATCATAATAGCTTACAAAGTATTCTACAGCATTTTCAGGAAAAAACTCTCTAAACTCACTGGCCAATTGAGCAGCCAATGTCTTATTATGCGCTATAACTATAGTAGGTTTTTGTACCTTTTCTATGATATTTGCCATAGTAAAGGTCTTGCCAGAACCTGTTACCCCCAAAAGGGTCTGATGTTTTTTGTCATTTACAATCCCTTCACTTAATTTATTTATAGCATAAGGCTGATCTCCTGTTGGTTTATATTCGGAAACCAGTGTGAATTTACCCATAAAATCACCTCATCGATATGAACATTTGTTCGTATTAATTATATATTTATGTATATAAAAAGTCAACTTTCTTTAATTTTTAATCTAATAGAAATAAGAAGATTTGTATCCTAAAATGTTAATAGTTAAATACTAGCTTTGGCACATTTTATACCCAAATAAAAAGGGGTTTTAAAATATTTGTTGAATCATATATAATGTAAGTATCCAAGGAGGTATTAAACTTATGAAGAAAAAAATATTATTTGTATTTATAATACTGTCTGTTTTTATTTCTGGATGTAATTTCTTATCTGATGGAAATAATGATACAGAAACAATAAAAGACACTTCTAAAGAAACCCTTTTAAATTTTAATATTGAAAAAAAGGTTTTATCTATGGGATACCAATCCATAAAACAAAATGTAGAAATGATAAATAAATCTAAAAACCCTAATTTATTAATAAATCTAGGTATTGTTAAATGCTCTGATGCTGTAATTACTAAAATAACGTCTAAAAATAATCTGGTTAAAATATATACTTCCAGTGTTTCCAGAGGTAAAACCGATGATCTATTTATACCTCAACTGACAATTTCTTTGCCTGATATAGACATAAATAAATTAAAGGATGTCACCTTTGAAATAATACCCACAAATTATGATCCTATTCAACTTCCTTTTAATAAGGTTGACATTCTTAATAATGTATTTTCACAATTTAAAATTGCTACAAATACAAAGCCCATTGTAAAACTGATAGAGACAAAAGATGGCTATATTTGGGATATAAAATTAGAGTTTGCATTTGATAAATCTAAAAAAGAATACCCTATTGTCTCATTTGAAGGCACTGTCAATGCTATGGATGGAGAAATATTGACATCTAGCATAACTGATTTATCAACCTATATAGACGAAGGTACTCTATTAGATACATTTAATAATAAATATGTACTTTACAAAAAAAATAATACAACAGAAAGTGAAAATAGTGAGACTTTATGGATCTATAATATAAATGATCAAAGTACTAAAAAATTATATACCACCCATAACGCTATTTTTGATGGTAGCTTTGGACAAAATGGTAGATATATTTCTGTTATAGATAATAATGATGGCTTAACCGATATATTCCTTATAGACTTACATAAGGGCAGCACCGAAAAAATTCCATGTCTACAAATAGATCATACCTGGAATATAAAATGGAAAAATAATAATTTATATTTCATTAATAATGATGGTAATGAATCTTCTACCTTATATAAGTACAATATAAGTACCAATAATGTCAGTACTGAATATGTATTTGATACTATTGTATCTGAATTTGACATACTGCATGATATTATAATATACAAAAAGTTTGATGATAATAATACAAATTCACCTATATATATATTAGAAAAAGATCAAGAACCCTTAGAAATAGCCAATGGTTTTGATATAAATCTTTTAGACAAAGATACTTTAGTATATATGAAAAAGGAATTAAATAAAAATGAATTATATATATACAATTTACTAGATAATTCAATAGAAAAAATTGATACCTTGAATATAAAAAATTATAATATATCATCAAATAGCTTAATAATATTTGATGAGGATACCTTTAGTAATATAATAAAAATAATAAAATATTCTATGAAATCCAAAGAATTATCTACATTATTTTATTCATTGTCCAGTGATACCATATATAGTGAGAATAATTTGTTTGTAAATACCTCACCTCCCATCTCCGAGGTTGAAAACAAAAGAATATACATGATTCCAACAAAATAGAACTTAGTTTAAAATATAAATATAGTTAGTAGGTAATGGCTAGTAGTAAATAGTTTAATGATGAAATCCATAAGATTTCTTCCATCAACTACGAACTACTAGCTACGAACTACTAACTGTATTTATAACTCTGTCATTATATTGAACTTACTTCCTCTTCATAATCCTCTTTAAGATTCCATCTTTTTCCCTTACCACAAAGGGATATATTGAATTTTTAGGAACTGTCAGTATTCCTAGTTTTCGTATCCCTATTCCATAGTCTTTATAGTCTAAAGTCTTTATATTATTAGGCCCCTCATATAAATCTATCCATATATATGAGGGTGTTTCCATAAGTACATTATCTATTTCTTCCTTATAGTCTACCCTATTTCCATTTATAGCAAAAATTATATCTCCTGTTTTAAGTCCCATTCTATCTCCTGCAAAACCTGGTATAGTATCCAGTATAAGAACGCCCTTTTGTGGTGGAGAAAATATTGACTTTCCATTTAACTCAGTTTTACGACCTATTTGTATCAGCAATTCATGGGCTACTGGGCTAAATATAGCTGCTATATATTTAAATACATATATATGTGATGATATTACAGCCAATATCAATAGGACTATGCTAAATAAAAACAAATTTTTTGAAGAATTTTTTATCTTTTCCCTAGGCATTTGAGCTATAGCCATATCTCCATAACCCAATGCAGCTATTACACCTATCATTATATAGAATACATTTTTCATATCTGTGGAACTAAAAAGTGGCCACCACTCAGGCATATCTATTCCACTAGAAATATCATAGCTGGAAACAAGCAAAAGTACAATAAAGGGTATGGGCCAAAACCTCATCATATTAAATCCCCCCACTATTCTACCCTTTGTTTCCATAAATATGGGGATTTTTGTTGTATCACCATCTATAAATATTAAAAAACTTTCTACTAGATGGAGAACTGCTACGATGGCCATTATACTAGATACATTTATATCTGGAAATCCAAATATTAAACTAAATAGTGATATCAATCCACCACCATAAGAAAAACAGATGAATCTAGGATGAATCAACATCAAAATTATAGCCAATACAAATATATATCTAAAATCTGAAGCCTCTATGGTAACTCCTAATAAAATAACTATTATACTCCCAAGAACTCCTCCTAAAAGCCCCACAGCTGTTGATGAAAATATCCTCTTGGCTATACTCTCTTTGTTTATTCCCAATATGTCCCTTTCCATCTTTGAAATCTTATTGTATTGAATAAATAATATTAATAACACTACTAAAAAAATAGGATTAAGTATAACCTGAATCAACGTGAAAAATATCATTTTAATCAGATACACAATTTGATTCATTCAACCCCTCCATACATTTACAAATCACCAGAAAACTAATGATTCATTTTTTCTTTAACTTCTTCAATAGCCTTTTTAAGTTGAGTATCTTGATTCAAATTGTCTAATCCTATTTGATCTACATCCTCAGGTATGGGCACAATTATGTCTGGAGTTATACCTTCTCCATGAATAGATACACCATTAGGAGTAAAATACTTAGAAACAGTAAGCTTAAATCCAGATCCATCAGGCAATTGATTTATTCTTTGTACTATTCCTTTACCAAAGCTCTTAGTTCCTATAAGAGTTCCTGACTTAGTATCCTTAACTGCTCCTGCCAAAATTTCAGAAGCACTGGCACTACCTTCATTTATTAATACAGTATATGGAATATTAATTTTATCTGAATCAGATTTAAAATACTCCCTATCTCCCGATTTTGTTTCTGTATATACTACCACAGATTTACCTATAAGTTTATCAGCTATATCTACACATTTATCTAATAATCCACCAGGATTATTTCTTAAATCTATTATAAGTCCCTTCATACCTTCATTTTTTAATGCCTCATAGTGTTCAATAAAATCATCATATACCAATTCATCAAATTGAATTATTCTTATATACCCTATATCATCAGAAAGCATCTTTGATTTTATGCTCTCTAATCTTATTTCTTCCCTAGTTATGGGCATTTCAATATAGTTAGGCTTTCCTTCTCCATCTCTTCTCATTACAGTAATATTAACTTCTGTTCCCGGTTCTCCTTTCATTATTTTTATAGCATCGTCCAATTTATCTGCTGTAAACTCCTCTCCATTCACCTTTATTATTTTGTCTCCAGGCTTAAACCCTGCCCTGTATCCTGGAGTGTCCTCTATGGGAGAAACTACTGTTATCATATTATCTTCTCCAGGAGTGACTATTACACCTATACCTCCATAGCTACCCTTTGTATGCTCCATGAAGTTGTTAAATTCATCTTCTGTCATATATACAGAGTAGGGGTCATCCAATGATTCGAACATACCCTTTAATTGTCCATCCATCATCTCTTTCTCAGATATATCATTTAAGTAATTTTCATTTATAAAGTTTTCCAATGCCATAGCTTTAGCATATTTCTCATATGTATTTGTTAACTTATTTACCTCCCTTTTTGCTATTATTACCTTATCACCTACAGATATTTGAATAATATTTCCCACAGTAAATGTCACAATACTTGATATAAAAACTAATATCACACTCCATAAAACAGCCTTTCTTTTTGATATCATATATTTCACCCCAGTTATTGTTCTAATATTTTATTCTATTAAACAGATGTGTTCATTATACCACCACTGTTTGTACTTTTCAATAATTCCCATTTCTATATATCTGTGAAATAAAAAAGCTAGTAGTTAATATCTACCAACTACTAGCTATGAACTACTAACTGTATTTATTTCCCTTTAACCCAAGGTAATGGGTTTACATGAGATCCATTTTTTCTAACCTCAAAGTGAAGATGCGCCCCTGTAGAGTTTCCTGTACTCCCTACCTTTGATATAGCCTGTCCCCTCTTTACTTTAGCTCCTGCCTTTACCAATAGTCTGGAATTATGTGCATATAATGTGGTTATACCTCCACCATGATCTATTAAAACAACCTTACCATATCCACCAAGCCATCCTGACATCTGAACCACACCATCATTGGCAGCAAGTACCTTTGTTCCATATGATGCACCTATATCTACACCTGTGTGCATCTTTCTAGTATGGAATATAGGGTGGATTCTATATCCATATGGAGATGTTATCCTATATATCCCAGGAGTAGGCCACATCATCTCTCCACCTGCATACTCTACAGATAATTGCCTCTTTCTTATCTCTGATGAAATCTTTTCTGCCAACGCATTTAGTTCATCTACCTGTTTCTCTAATTTATCTTTATCTTGCTTTATATCTGACATTAACCGTTCTTTAGCCCTAGTAGCAACAACTAAATCTTGTTTCTTATTATTTAATTCAACTCTAGTGGAAGCCAAAGCATCCTGTTGAATCTCCAAGTCCTTCTTCTTTGAGACTATTATTTCTCTCTGTTCCTTCATGTATTTCAATAAATCAACATCGTGAGAAACTACGCTTTTAACCATATCTAATCTAGTTAAAAGATCTCCTATGTCTTCTGAATCTAAAAGCACCTCCAAATATCCCACAGAACCATTTTTATACATTACCCTTAACCTAGAGTTTAGAGTGTCATTTTTCTTTGTTATATTATTCTCTGCTTCAACTAATTCTTCTTTAGTCTTTTTTATATTGCCATTAATAGTTTTCAATTTATTTTCTACTTTGGCCAGTTCATTATCTGCCTCATCTATTTTCCTATCTAATGCATTTATTTCATTGGTAACCTCTGCCTCTTTCAGCTGTTTTTTGTGTATTTCTTTTTGTATAGATTTTATTTCACTATCAGTTTTAGACTTTTTTTCCCTCAAAGCATTCACATCATTATTACCTGCATACACCACAATGGAATTCAATAACACTAACATACCTAATATCAAATATGTTATCCTTTTTTTCACTTTGCCCCCTCCTTAAACCTATACTCGTAAAAATTTTCTCAATGAAATAACACTACCTAATATTCCTATACCTATTCCGATTACTGAAAATATTATTATTATATCTTCAAAGAGACCATCAAAGGGAATCATATACATAGTAAAAAATACATATAACTTCTCACTGGCCACATTAAATATGTATTTATATCCAAAGCTCACTATAGCTATAGCCAGTGCTGAACCTATAACTCCTAATAATGTCCCTTCTATAATAAAAGGTCCCCTAATAAATCCATTAGTCGCTCCCACATACTTCATAATATTTATTTCTCTCTTTCTAGCAGAAACAGTTAATTTTATAGTGTTAGATATAATAAATATAGAAATCAATGTAAGTATAGTTATTATAATCAGTCCGCTCATCCTTACAAAATTTGTTATAGTCATCATCTTCTCTACTATATCTTGATGGAATCTAATACCTTCTATACCTGAAACTGCCTGTAGTTTCTGGACTACTGCATCTGCCTTATCTATGCTACTCAATTGAATAATGTATGAATTAGGAAACGGATTATCTTCTAAACCTTCTAATAAATAACTTTCATCTCCCCAGTCCTTCTTCATTATCTCTAATGCCTGTTCTCTTGAACGAAATGTTACTGATAAAACGCCTTCGTATTCACTTATTTTATCTCCTATACTATCAACATTTTCATCGGTTAAATCATCTACTAAAAACACATGTATCTCATCAAATTTTTCTTGAGCCATATTGGTCATATTGTTTATATTCAATATAAGAATAAGTACTATCCCCAAAATAAATAATGCCGAGGTAACAGAACCTATGGATGCTAAACTCATCATTCTATTTCTCCACATCCCTGTTAATCCTTGTTTCATCATATGTTTAAACATTCTAAACTTCATAGTCATATCCACCCTTCTGATTGTCTCTAATAACTTCTCCTTTGTCCAAGGCTATGACTCTTCGTTTCATTGAATCTACTATATCTTTAGCATGGGTAGCCATAAGTACTGTAGTGCCCCTTCTATTGATATGTTTTATCAGCTTCATTATCTCCCACGCCGTATCTGGGTCAAGATTTCCTGTGGGCTCATCAGCTATAAGTACTGCAGGGCTATTTACTATTGCTCTAGCTATGGAAACCCTTTGTTGTTCCCCTCCTGAAAGCTGATCAGGATAAGAATTTGCCTTATTACTAAGCCCTACCATGCTTAGTATCATGGGAACTTGTCTCCTTATTTCCCTTGAAGACGCCCCTATTATCTCCATAGCAAAGGCAACATTTTCATATACTGTTTTCTTAGGCAGTAATCTAAAGTCTTGGAATACAACCCCTACACTCCTCCTTATAAAAGGTATCCTTCTGTTCCTCACATAGGTTATATCCTTATTGTTTAATATAATCCTTCCCCTAGTAGGTTCCTGCTCCTTCAACAGTAACTTTATCAATGTAGATTTTCCTGCACCACTAGATCCCACTAAAAATACAAAATCTCCCTTTTCTATATGTACATCTATATTTTTTAGTGCCACAACACCATTATCATATTCTTTGTATATATTTATAAAATCTATCATCTTATCACTCCTGTAAAATATACTATCCAAACCTTATATTATCAGTTATTTCGTCAAAAAGTACTTTAGTTATATAAATTTAAACATAAAATGTTATTTTTAGTTCTTAAGTCCTAATTTTAATAGCATCCATAAACCATATTATGAATCTAATATAATTTTTTCTGCACTAATTTATTTACCTTGATTAGACATTGACTACTAACAATTAGCCCTAATTTATATTATAATAGTTTTTGGGAAATTAAGTATTGATTTGAAAATAACTTACTATATTTCTTCTGCTTTTTTCTCTAAAATCCTTCAAAATTCTTTTAATAAATGTTAAATATCCATTATTTTTTATGAAATTATTGGTAAGGAGGGTCTATTTTGAAAAAATTTCACTTGCGAAAGTCTATTTTAGAAAAAAGAAGGGAATTATTGTCTAATGATGTAAAATATAAAAGCAAAGTCATATCAAAAATATTCTTTGAGTCTGAAATGTATATGAATGCCAATTCTATAATGACCTATGTTAGTTATAGAAATGAGGTTATTACTAAATACATAATTCAAAGGTGCATTGAAGATAAAAAAATAGTGTCAATACCCATAACAAATACTAAATCTAAGGTATTGACACCTTCAGTTTTAAAAGACTATGATAAAGAACTTACACAGGGCACCTATGGTATTCTAGAACCAAAACAAGAGTATATAAGGCCCATAAATCCCCTCTCCATTGATCTAATATTAATCCCTGGATCAGTATTCTCCAATAGTGGTCATAGGATAGGGTATGGAGGAGGATATTACGACAGATTCCTTATAAGAACCAAAGAAACCGCTCTAAAGATTGGATTGGCATACAAATTCCAATTACTAGATACTATCCCTTATGACAAACACGATATACCTATGGACTACATAATTACAGAGGACGGTATTGTCCTCTGTAATTAGATACTTTACTCGTATTCCTTACTTAAGTCTGCATAATAATCTAATTTTTTCTGTACCAAATAATTTACTGTATCCTTGGAATAATTTCCTTCTTTGTCCATCTTACCATATTCTACTCCTGTTAGAATCTCTATCCCTTCATCTATGCTCTCAATGGCATATATGGAAAATTTCCCTTCTTTTACTGCATCTATAACTTCATCCTTTAACATCAAATTATTTACATTTTGTATTGGTATAATAACCCCTTCATCGCCTTTCAATCCCTTTTCTTTACAAACCTTAAAAAAGCCTTCTATTTTTTCATTTACTCCACCAATAGGTTGTATTTCTCCCTTTTGATTCACAGAACCTGTAACAGCTATAGATTGATTTATTGGGAGTTCTGATATACTAGACAGTATTGCATATAATTCTGTACTGGAAGCACTATCTCCATCCACCATATCATATGATTGTTCAAATGTGATACTAGCATTCAATGATAATGGGGTATTCTGAGCATATTTGGCGCCCAAATATCCACTAAGTATTAACACGCCTTTGTCATGTATATTACCACTCTGTTCTACTTCCCTTTCAATATTTGTTATCCCATCTTTTCCTGCATAGGTGGAGACTGTTATTTTGCTAGGCCTTCCAAAGGAATATTGACCAGAGTCCAATACAGCAAGACCATTTATCTGTCCCACCTTATACCCTGTCGTCTCAATCATCAATGTATTGTCTCTAAACAATTCATGAAGCTTCTCTTCGTACTTGTTATTTCTATATATTTTTTCTTCTATTGCCATATTTATATGTTTCTCCGTTACAATATGGTCTTCAGAAGCTACAGCCATTGCATCAGCCTCATATAACAACTCTACTATCTCATTAAATCTAGTACTTAATTTTCTCTTATCACCTGAAAGCCTTGAACTATATTCAACTATTCTACCTATAGCATCTTTACTAAAATCGCATAATTCTTCATCTTTACAATGATTAGCTACAAATAATGCTATCTTTTTTATATTTTCTTCATTTCTTTCTATTTCTATATCAAAGTCTGCACGAATTTTAAATAGTTTTTTGAAATCAGCATCATAATTATAAAGCATTTGATAGGTATAGTAATCTCCTACTATGATTACTTTTAACTCTATAGGAATAGGCTCTGGCTTTATAGTTTCAGCTATTACTGTACCTTTAGTAATATTCTCTATTTGAATTTCATTAGACTTAAGGGCCCTCTTAAGTCCTATCCATGCAAAGGAACTACTCAATATGTCCTTAGCCTGTATTATTAAGAATCCCCCATTTGCTTCGTGTATAGAACCTGGTTTTATCATAGTATGATCTGTTCTCAATACACCCATCTCATTTACATATTCAATTTTCCCCAAAAGATTATAATAATTAGGGTTCATCTCCCTTATTACAGGGGCATTTTTTTTATTACTATTATCTATAAATAAGTTTATTTCATAACGTTTAAAAAAGTCTTCATGTAATTTTAATTTAGAAGTTATTTTTTTATCCTTATTCTCATCTTCTTTTCCTAGAAATTTATCTAAATTTTTTACAATGTCCTTTTCCAATTCATTTAAGTGATTTATCACATCTTTATTATCTTCAAACTCTTTTACTAATTCTTCCATATAGTCTTTGATTAATTCAGATGTCTCTTTTTTATTAAACTCATCTAAATCGTCTAGCAATTTACTTTCCATATCTTTAAATTCAATTAATATATTGTGTACTTCTGAGCTCATCTCATTAGACTTTTTCTTAAGCTCCAACATCTCTTTTTCACTCAAGTTTTGAAGTTCTTCCTCTTTCATAGGTCTATCTTCAATAAGAGGATAAGTTATTAATCCTCTATCAGTCTGTTTAAATTGAAACCCATATTTTTCTGCTTTGTCATTTAATCTATTTACTATATCTTGATTTTTTGCATCAAACTCATTATAAATATTGCTTTTTTTGTCCTCATATTCCTTAGATGTAAAATATTTTGGAATCTCAGTTTTTAATCTGCATACAAAATCTTCCACATGTTTTTTAAATGCACTTCCATTACCTGCTTTTAGTTCTATTGCTTTAGGTCTCACAGGTTTATCAAAATTGTAAACATAGCACCAATCAGAAGGTACATGCTTACCCTTTGCAAATTTTTTAGCCAAAGAATAAGAATAGCTATTGCGACCAGTACCAGTAATACCCGTAACAAAAACATTATATCCCTTTCTATTGATAGACAGCCCAAAATTCAATGCCTTTGTGGCCCTTTTCTGACCTATTATCTCATCAGATATGGGTAATTCTCTGGTAGTTTTAAAATTAAACAAGTCCAAATTGCATCTTTTGTTTAATTCTTCTATAGACAATTTTCTCTTTTCCTTCAGTTTGCACACCCCCAAATGAATGTATAGAATAAATTTCCATATATTTATATATACCCTATAAATATATTTTCAAAAAATATAAATCAATATGTAAATATAAAAAATGAAGAAATCCTATGGATTTCTTCTACTAACTATATTTAACACTAGTCCAAATACTCTACTTTTAACTCTACTTTATTTGGTAATTCTTCTAGTTCTGTTTTCACTACAATCATAGGATATGTAATTATTTGTGCCACCACTTCATCAGGTTTTGGATCTCTATATTCAGCATATACTACAAGTGTTTTTTCTTCCTCCTTTTCTTTTAGTTCCAATTTTTTTATATTAACTGAATACCCTGCTGTCTTTTTTTCTCCTCTAGTTACTACCACATAAACTCCATCTTCCAATTTGCAAGTCAATGCCCTTTCCTCTGTTTTATATTTTGGGAGTATCTCCATTAATTTTTGAGGAATTTGGTCTTGTTCTACTATTTCATAGCTCACTCCTTTATCCCCCTCATTGAATAAGAATTTACTCACTATAAATATAAGTGCCAATATCACTATGGCCACTACTATATACAACCTATATTTTTTCATATCATATCCCCCCATTAAATATTTATAACTTAAAATCTCTTATAAATATTTCTATTCAGGAGATGTATTTTTAGAACAAAATAATAACGGTAGCTTAAGCTACCGTTATATATATTAATAAACCTGAAACTATATTCCCTTTATACATTTCACTTTTTCAACAATATTTTCAGCAGTAAGTCCATATTTGACTAATAATTCATCTCCATTACCAGACTCACCAAAGGTATCATTTACAGCAATCCTTATCATGGGCACAGGACAATTTTCAACCAATACCTCCGAAACAGCACTTCCTAATCCGCCAATCTTATTATGCTCCTCAGCAGTTACTATAGCCCCCGTTTCTTTTGCAGCATCAATTATTACCTTCTCGTCTATGGGCTTTATTGTATGCATATCTATTACTCTAATATTTATTGATTCCTTTTTTAGTATTTCTGCTGCTTTTAATGCAGCATTCACCATTATACCTGTAGCAATAACAGTAGCATCACTGCCATCTTTCAATATCTTTGCCTTACCTATTTCAAAGTCAAAATCATCTTCATTATATATTACAGGTACTTTACTTCTACCTAGTCTTATATATACTGGTCCATTATACTCTGCTGCCTTCAATACTGCTTCTTTTGCCTCTACAGCATCAGCAGGATTTATAACTGTCATATTGGGCAATGTCCTCATTAAACTTATATCTTCTAATGCTTGATGGGATGCACCATCTTCTCCAACAGTAAGCCCTGCATGGGTTGCAGCTATTTTTACATTCATCTTAGGATATGCAATGGAATTTCTTATAATTTCATATGCCCTTCCCGTAGCAAAAATAGCAAAACTACTGGCAAATGGTATCATTCCAGCTGCAGCTAACCCTGCTGCGGTACCCATAAGACCTTGTTCTGCTATACCTACATTTACAAACTTTTGTGGACAAACTTCTTTAAACTTAGCAGTTTTAGTAGATTTAGATAAATCCGCATCCAATACCACTACATTTTCATTTTTTTCTGCCAATATCTTTAATGCTTCTCCATACGCCTCTCTTGTTGCCACTTTTTTTGCCATTATATCTCACCCCCTAGTTCTTTAATAGCTATCGATGTTTCTTCATCATCCGGAGCATTTCCATGCCATTCTACTTTATCCTCCATGAAAGACACACCTTTGCCTTTAATAGTCTCCGCTATAATTATAGTGGGTTTTCCTTTTGTATTCTTACTGTGCTCTATAGCATCAAATATTTCATCAAAATTATGTCCATCTATTTTTATCACATTCCAACCAAAGGCTTCCCATTTTTTATCAATAGGGGATATATCCATTATGTCACAATTTTTTCCATCTATCTGCAATCCATTATGGTCTAAAAATACAGTAAGATTATCTAATTTATAGTGGGCAGCCAACATAGCCGCTTCCCACACTATACCTTCTTGAACCTCACCATCTCCTAGCATTGCATAAACTCTATAGTCTTTGCTTCTCATTTTTCCTGCCAAAGCCATTCCATTGGCAGCAGAAAACCCTTGACCTAAAGAGCCTGTGGACATGTCTACACCAGGAGTACCCTTCATATCAGGGTGACCTTGAAGCATTGAATTTATCTTCCTCAAGCTATTAAGTTCCTCCTTAGGAAAATATCCTTTTTCTGCCAAAACTGCATATAATACTGGTGCAGCATGACCCTTTGACAATACAAATCTATCCCTATCTTCCCACTGTGGTTTTTTAGGATCTATATCCATTTCTTTAAAATACAAAGCTGTCATTATTTCACATGCAGATAAAGAACCTCCTGGATGACCAGATTTGGCTTTATTAAGCATGTTTATAATATCTTTTCGTAAGGTACTGGCGATAACCTTTAAATCTTTATATTTATCCATTTTTTACCTCCTATTTAGTTAATACATTCTTGCTACACTATTCTACAATATCTTTACTTGAAAACAATATTTTAAGCATAAACAATGGTAGTACTGTTTGTCTTTTCAGTCTTTTAGGCTCTTTAACCAGTCTATAGAGCCATTCAAGGCCTAATCTCTGATATATATCTGGTGCCCTTTTTACTTTACCAGCCAAAACATCGATAGTACCACCATTACCTATTATGATTTTACATTTGAGTTTATCTTTATTTTTATGAATCCATTTTTCCTGTTTTTCTGCTCCCAATCCTACAAACAATATATCTGTATCACCATCATTTATTTTGTCTATTATATCCATTTCCTCTTTATGACTTTCATACCCTGTATGTACTCCTTTAAAATACCCATTATTTGTTCCCGATATTAATATATTGTCATAATTATCTTTGATTTTTTTAGCAGCTATATCAGCAACGCCCTCTTCTCCACCTAAAAGAAATAACTTTAGCCTCCTAGTATGGGCTATATTAATAATGCCCATAGATATATCAAATCCCGTTACCCTCTCTGGTAATGGATGCTTTTTTATTCTAGATGCATATATAAGACCAATACCATCGGGAACTACCAAGTCTCCTTCATTTAATACTTGTTTAAATTTATTATCTTTTTGTGCATTCATTATAATCTCAGTATTGGGAGTATATATAGTTTTAGTAGCTTCTCCATTTAGAAATTCTTCTACTCTATTTAGTGCACCTTCCATAGTAATTTTATCTATTTTTATTCCCATAATTTTAATAAATTCATTCATAATATCACCTTCTATAGACTAGCTTAATAGCTAAATCTATATTCTTATAAGCCTTATTCTTAAAATCTACTTTATATTTTTCCAAATTAGATTTTATATTTTCCTTATTATTCCATACATCATCTAATAAAGTGCATAGATTTATTAATTCTAGATTTTTCACATTACATTTACTTTTAATTCCTATAGAATCCATAAAACCATCCACTTTGGGGTCATATACTAACCCTACCATAGGCACAGCTTGTGTAGCTGCATAAATTAGAGAGTGCAATCTCATGGCTATAATTATATCCAATTCTCTTATTATGCCCATTATATCTTCAACATTATATTTATTCCTCAGTAAATAACATTTGTCCTTTGCATTACTGAGTATGTCAGTGCTTATCTGTAAATCTTCTGGATAATGCATAGGTATAATTATAATATTTACATCATAATTAGATTTTATATATTCTATAGCTCCAGATATGGTCTTTATTATATTATCTTTATTATTCCATGACCTTAAAGATATACCTATTAAAGGTTTATCCATAGGTATATCCTCTAGTGTAAATATTTCTTTTATTCTTTCCACACTTGAAGGCTCTAAAGTATAAACAGGATCAGCCGTTATAAATATATTTTCATTCTTTATTTCCAAATCTTCTATAGTCTCCTTTGAGTTGGTATCTCTTAATGTTATTAAGTCCACTTTCTCCAAAATTCTCTTGGTCAGCTTCTTATTTATACTCTTCTTTATTGGCCCAATCCCATTGGCATAGACCATAACAGGTTTGTTAAAAAGTTTAGCCAAATATATAAGGGCTAAATAATAAAATAAAGATCTAGTGCTGGTCACATCTTGTAAAAGACTGCCTCCTCCACTAATAAACATATCACAGTCTTTTATTGCACTTATCACATTGAATATATTAAATCTATCTATGGCATTAACATTATATGTTCTTTTAGTATCTTCAGGATCTTTAGAAAGAGCTGTTATATCTATATTTTCATCAGCAGACCTTATATCTTTGACTATAGCCTTTAAAATGGCATCGTCTCCACTGTTATTAAATCCATAATATCCTGAAAGTATCACTTTTTTCCTTTTATCCATGGGATATGACTCCTTTAGTTAAGAAAATATGCTATGAAACTATTTTTTTAGTATAGCTACTACCATTTTTACAAAACATTCTTTAAAAATAGGGGCTTTCGCCAGCGGTTTAAAAAAATTTCTCAATGGTACTTCATTATAGTAATATACCTTAAATTTAGTATTAGGCAATATATTATTAAACCTTTTTATAGTCATCTTATTTATATATGAAAATATCTCTTGTCCTTGATTGTCTTTACCAATTCTAAAGGAAATCCTATTTTCACCATCGGGTAAATCTTTAACTAGTTTCTTATAAACCCCTATTAAAGTATCATCGTCAAAGAACATATGTACCCATGGTATTCCTATGGCATCACTTAGATGGGCACCATAAGGATGATAATATGGTGGAAAGTTTACATACAGTTTTCCCTCTGGTTTAAGCACTCTATAGCATTCATTTAGCACCTCAAGGGGTTTATCCACATGTTCCATGGCATCATTCATTATGATAGTATCAAAGTATTCATCATTAAACGAGGTGTTTGATGCATCTCCTAAAATAAATTCAAATTTGTCCTCTAATCCCAATTCCTTGGCAAGGGCATTTGATTCCTTTTCATATCTTTCAACTACATCTATTCCATATACTTTTTTTACTCCCTGATTAGCATAATATAAAGTCTT
Organism: Clostridiisalibacter paucivorans DSM 22131; assembly: GCF_000620125.1. Taxonomy (NCBI): domain Bacteria; kingdom Bacillati; phylum Bacillota; class Tissierellia; order Tissierellales; family Thermohalobacteraceae; genus Clostridiisalibacter; species Clostridiisalibacter paucivorans. The sequence continues at coordinate 65,692 of NZ_JHVL01000013.1, forward strand.
CCCTCCTGCTCCACATCCTATGTCTAATACATTCTTATGTAAAAACATGTCCTCAGCACTGTCTTTTTTTAAATAAAATTTTATGGTATCTTGACCCCTTTCATATTGCCACTTGGCATATGTCTTTTTACCATCATTTTGAAGATTAAAGGGGTGTACAGGAAGGGGAAATAAACTATTACCCTTTAGACATAATTTCTCTTTAAAACCCATCTCTTTACTCCTTAGTTTATTATTTGATATCTACCTATTACCATTAAATACACCTTATCTACTGCATGCACTCCTCTACCATCATCACGGGGTACTATAAGCAAATGGTTTTTAGGTATGAGCTGATCTGTTTGAATATCATTAGCAGATGTCACATCAGATAGTCCACCTAATTCACTGCCTACTACCCTACCATTTCCACCTCTGAGGATTATCTGGGTTCCAGATCCTCCTATTAGCTTTTGCCCCTTTTCCAATTCTACTACTTCTAAAGAAGTTGCCTCTTTTGCAGTATTTTGATTCCCTTCATTTCCAATCATTTCTACCTTTTCATCTATGTAGTATTTTAATTGGTCTATTCTTTTTTGTACATAACTCAATGTTACCAATGGGTCATCTTCTGTTCCTGGGTCAGCAAATGTATTTCCTCCTATAAGAGTTGTTACAATAATAAAAGCTATCACCACAGTTGTCAATTTTGATCTATCGAACCATGTTTTCATTAAGATCAGCTCCCCATATTTTAAATATTATCAAATTTTTCAACTTTAGTAGTTCTAAGATACATTATAATCCCTACTAAAATCCAAAAATAAGTTACCATCATAGGTACTTCAAAAACATTTTCAAAAAAGTTATGGGCTAAAACACCCATCATACCTGCTATAGCACCCTGTATTAAATTAACAAAATATTTATCTTGTATTTTAATCACTGTTCTATAGCTCCATATTATCGCTTGATATAGTAAGAACCAAAATGCCATTAATCCTACAATACCCATCTCAACAGCAGTTTTTAAATAATAATTGTCCATATAAAATGTACCAGGTATATCATTGTTCATAGCAACAGCCCCACCGAAATGTCCTAGACCTACTCCAAATAAAGGCTGTTCTTTTAACATCTCTAGACCTGTAATCCATCTTATAAGCCTTCCCCCTTTTAAACTGTTTGAAATATATTGGGGACTTAGCATATAAGTTATTCTATCTACTATAGATGGTACAAAAATAATTACCAGCATACCAGCGATTATTGCAGGTATAATAAGTCTCTTATCCTTCAATAGTATAAATACTAATGCCGCTACCATAAATCCTATCCAAGCACCCCTTGAAAATGTAAATACGAGGCATGCCATCATTACAATAGATCCTATACCATAAAACAATTTTTTCCCAATTTTTTCTTCACCGTATACTAAACCAATAGCCATGGGTACAGTCAATGTCATAAGACTTCCTAAAATATTTGGACTTCCTATTATGGAATAAACCCTAGTTCTCAATCCCTTTTCCATACTATCTACCCAGGTAGCAGGCATTTCAACTCCTACTATATATTGATAAACGCCATGTAGTCCTATAAAAATACCTATTAAAACCAAAATTTTATATAAGTTTCTAGCGCCATTATCAGTCTTTAATACTTGTACAACTAGAAAATACCATAACATATACTGTACTACAGCTCTAAACCCTTCTATGGATATTTTAATATTGGGGGAATTAATTATAAGCAAAAATATGCCTATACCAAAAAAGAATATTAAAGGTGCCTCCATAGGAGTCCATCTATATCCTCTATTTTTGTAATCAATAAATGTTTTATACATCCACATAAGAAATACAAAAATAAATAATAATTCATCCCACAAGCTTCCCAATAATGGACTACCAACATATTGTCTTATAAAAAAGTCTAAAAACACATATAGAGCAACTAAATATATGCTTCTCTGATAATCCAAAAGTAATATAAGGATAGAAAAAGCAATACCCAATGCTATAAATGGAAGGGCTATCCTAGTCATGCCGCCCAATATACCTAATCCAAAGCTCAATATAATTATTACTGCATATATAAATTTCTTCAAAAAAATCACCAACTTAATCAAAAATATATTTATAACATCTATAAATACAACTATCCTTTAACCATATTTGCCATTTATTCCTTATAACCAACATCATAGATGCAACCAAAATTAAAAATATAATCAAAAGCATTCTATAAAAAGTCCACCTATGACTAATGCCTGTAGCCATAACAAATCCCAGTGAAAAAGATGCAATAACAGCCACTATCATCATATATTGTCTATTTCTAAGTTCGTCTTTAAATTCCTTTGTCATACCATATATTATACTATCGTCCATTATATTATTAAAAAATTTAGATATCTTCAATATCCCTCTATCTATTTTGTTTCCTATAGTAGACAATATTTTATATATAAAAGACTTTTTACTGTGGGAAACCTTGTTTATATAATTAATCCACCTGCTATAAATAGCACTATTTTCAATCCAAATATCTATAGTCTCAAATATTTTCTTTATTTTACTATTATTATAACTTATTATAAATGGGTTTATTATCTTAAATATTATACTATTTTTAAAAACCTGTCTTAAGGCAATCATAGTCTTCACACCTTTATTCTATTTCCATGCCAATTACTTCTCCCAGTATCTCTACCTTCTGAGTTTTTACCCAATATTCTCCACCTATTCTTATCTCTTGACCATCTAACTTTATGATGGGTCCACTGACATCAGTTGTCCCTTTTATTACCACTTCAATATCCTTCCAAAGAGGATGTTTAGTAACAACTAATCTTCCATCATCTGTAGGCACTGAATAGTCTCCATCCTCATATGATACAGACTCAATTGTGCCATTAGCATATGTGTTCTTTGCAACCAACTTATCACCTTTACTAAGTGCCTTTGCAGTTTCTTCAGGCTTTAACCTTGCTCTTACGCGAATTGTGACATCTTTAATCTCAGTTTCAGTTCCTAGGGACAAGCCATTCTTACTACCAATCATTTTGTACCCTAAAGCCCCAACAAGAAGGACTATTAAAACTAAAGCCATTAAATCTACTACATTTATTATTCCAAACAGTTTTCCTTTTTTATCAATCATTTAAGTTTTCTCCCTTCTAATATCTCTTTATAAATTTCGATATGTCGTTCTGCCATTTTTCCAGAAGAAAAATCATTCTTTATTTTTTCATAAAATGCTTTTCCTATTTTAAGTCTCAATTCTTCATCTTTAATTAAAGTTAACAAGTATTTCGACATACTCTTATAGTCTCCTGGCTGAAATAAAAAGCCATTTTCTCCGTGGTCTATCATCTTTGATATGCCTCCTACCGAGGAACTCACTGTAGGTTTCTTCTGTCTACCTCCCTCTAATAATGCATAGGGAAAACTCTCACTATAAGATGCCAATACATTTATATCTATGGCATTATAAAAAGAAACAATATCTTCCACATGTCCCAATAAAAATACTTTATCTGTTAAATTGTTTTTTTCAATAAAGTATTCGTATTTTTTTCTATCTGGACCTTCTCCCGCTACAACAAACCTTGCCATGGGATAGTTTTTTATTACTTCTACGGCTCCCTTCAAAAATACATCTATACCTTTCACTGGATGTAATCTAGCTACACTACCAATATATAGAACATCTTCTTCTAAAGATATATTATATTTTTGAAAAAATTCTCTTTTAGTCAATAAATCAGACTCATCATTAAATGAAATCCCATTATATACTTCATATATGACATCTTCATCAAATCCCCTGTCCACTAACATATCTTTAAATGCCTCTGTAACAGCAATATAATAAGATATACCCCTCAAAGCTAGGGAATTAATAGGAGTATAAAATAACTGCTTATACCTATCATTGGTAAAATCTAATTTATAATCACTATGTATAGTAGTAATAATAGGTATCTTTATCCATGGCTTTAATAATATAGCTAAAAAATTAGCCCTTGCACCATGACAATGAAGTATATCAAAATTATTATCATTTATAAATTTAATCATTTTTCTTACTATAAATATATTATACCTCTTTTTTTGAAGCATAATTGTTATAGGTATACCCATTTCCTTTGCTTCTTTAGTAAATACACCTTCCATTATACATAATAGCTGAGCGTCTATTTGTTTATTGAGTTCTTTTAGTAAGGTTAAGACATGGGTTTTGGCACCTCCCGTATCTCCACCAGATATTAAATGAAGTACCCTCATTTTATCTCTGCCTTCCTTATTTATGTTTTTTTATGATATAACATTATCAAATACATCTACCAATCTCTTTGTCAATGCCTTTCTATCAAAACTTTTAACCTTTGTCCAATCTGGATCAATACTTCTTTCTCCTCTTGTCCACTTATTGTATAATTTGCATATATTTTCCTTTATTTTCTCTATATCTCTACTATCAGAAACAAGCCCTGTATCAGTCTCTTTTATAACATCTGCTGCAACACCTTCTTCTGGTACCAATGCTAAAATAGGACGTCCAGTTCTCATATATTCAAAAACTTTTCCAGTATAAAAGGCCTCTGCCCCAGGTCCTGCACCCACTATCAACAGAAGGACATTGGATTTTATTAATTCCTTTATGCTCTCTCTATGTTCCATATAAGGCAATATATGAACCATATTTTCTAGTCCGTATTTTTTTATAAGGGCATCTAGTCTTTTCACTATATAATTACCTATCAATTGAATCTGTATTTTATCTTCTTCTATCTTTCCTTGATGCACTAAATCCTTGATGCTTTGAAAAAATGTCTCTGGACTTCTTCTACCATAAAATGATCCCGTATAAGTTATAACAAACTTATCCCTTTTACAATCTACTTCAGATGTCCCCTGAAAATCTGTTTCATCGTATCCATTGGGTATTACACAAAACTTCTCTTTAGTAAATGGATAACTATCAATGAAGTTCTTCATCATTATAGGGGTATTTGTTATAATATAATTTGCACCTTCCATTATCTGCTTCTCCATATTCCTCTCAATATTCATCCTTAAACTATAATGGGGGTTATCTAATAAATATGGGTTTTTAGTCCATTCATCTCTAAAATCAGCTACCCAAGGTATCTGAGGAAATTTTTTTTTGAGCTTTAGACCCAGTAAATGATCACTATATGGATATGATGTAGTATATATCAAGTCTATATTTTCTTTTCTTATAATATCTATTGCCTTTTTCTCATTAAAAATCTGCCATAAGCGCTCTCCATCAGGAATAAGTATTTTTCTTGCTATTGCCTTGCCTCCAAGCTTTAAAACCCCTGGTAATTCTGTCAAATCCCAAGATTTAGTTCTAATTATCTTTGTATTAGACGGAATATCTCCCAATAAAGTTTCATCCTTCAGCTCTATATTCTTAACTTCCCTAGTAAATACCACAGGCTCCCATTGATACTCAGGCATATATTTAACAAACTTCGTTGTACGTTGCACTCCAGAGCCTCCCATTGGAGGAAATTGATATGCAACCATTAATGCTTTTTTCATATTTTTCATCCCTTATTATTTTTTGCCTAAAAGATAATAATCTAAACCTAAATCATTAACTATGTCTTCACTCCAAAAATTTCTCGTATCTAAAATATTAGGAGTCTTCATAACTCCTTTCATATTTTGAAAGTCTACATTCTTAAAATAGTCATGATTCACAGCTAATACTGCCAAGTCACTATCCTTCAATGCATTATACATATCCTTTTCAATATATTTACAAGTAAATACATGGGGGTCAAATATTGATATATCTATATCATCATCCTGTTCTAGTAAATCAATAAGTTCCAAAACAGGACTTTCTCTCAAGTCATCTATATTAGGTTTATATGTAACCCCAAGTATAGTCACCTTTTTATTATCTTTTATTCCAGACAGTATTTCCTTTATTCTATCATATACATGTGTTGGCATACTATCATTTGTTTTTCTGCTAAGATCTATAATCTTTGCAGTTTTTGGTTGTTTTTCTACTATAAACCAGGGATCTACTGCTAAACAATGTCCCCCTACCCCTGGACCTGGTTGATGTATATTTACTCTAGGATGTTTATTGGCTAATTCTATTACTTCCCATGCATTTATTTTCATACTCTCACATATCTTAGCTAATTCATTGGCCAATGCAATATTCACATCTCTAAAGGTATTTTCCATGAGCTTTGTCATTTCAGCAGTTGTAGGTGTCGTAAGATATATTTCACCCTTTACAAAGGTTCTGTATAATTCCTTTACCGCTTCACAAGATTCCTGATTAACTCCACCAATTATTCTATTATTCTCTTCTAATTCCTTTAATATCCTTCCTGGAAGTACCCTCTCTGGAGAATGGGCAACTAATAAATCTCGTCCCACATCGAGTCCTGACTTTTCTAAAATAGGTATGAGTAAATTTTCAACAGTCCCTGGAGGTGATGTAGATTCTAATATGACAATATTACCCTTTTTCAAACAAGGTACTATAGATTCTGTTGCCGATACTACATATGACATATCAGCAGTCTTGTCTTTATTTATAGGTGTAGGTACTGCAATTATAAATACATCAGCATCTTCAGGGGTACTCCTAGCTACCAAGTTTCCTGATTTAACTGCTGATTGAACCATAATGTCCAAATATGGTTCCTCTATAGTTATTTTACCTTTATTTAATTCACTAACAACTGTATTATTAACATCTACTCCCACTATCTTATGACCATGAGTAGCAAACATAGCAGCAGTAGGAAGTCCTATATATCCAAGTCCTAATATACATATTTTTTTCTTCATCAATATACCACCTTCAAGTTTTAATCTTATAATTAGAGACAATTACACATATAAAAGTTTAACACAGTGATTTGAAAATATCAATATTTTATACCTCCATTATAAAAACTTAAATCCACGTTTTTACACGTGGATTTAAGCACTGTTACCGCCCTTTCAATAATCTTAATATTACCACTGACTATTTCTATGGTAAACAATATTACCACCCACGATGGTTAAATCTACCTTTACATCTTTTATTTCTTCTGGTTCTATTTTGTATAAATTTTTTTCAAGGACTACAATATCTGCATATTTATCCACTTCTAACGTCCCCTTTACATCTTCTTCAAATGATGCATACGCACCCTCAATAGTGAACATTTTTAGTGCCTCCTCTACTCCTATCTTTTGATCAGGAAGCCACCCGTTTTTGGGGTATCCATTAAGGTCTTTCCTTGTTATTGCTGAATACATATTTGGAAGTACATCAAATTTTTCAACTGGTGCATCCGAGCCTCCTGGGGCATGAATCCCCATATCTATCATGCTTTTCCAATTATATGTATGCTTAGCCCTTTCAATGCCAATCCTATTTTCTACTATATGCATATCATAATGTAAAAATATAGGTTGTATATAGGCTACTATATTTAATCTTTTAAATTTTTCTAATAAGTTTAAATCAGTTATTTGACAGTGGACTATTCCGTGTCTATGGTCTTTCTTTGGCTTTTGTTTCAAGGCCCTTTCAAAGCTTTTAAATGCCATATACATAGCTGCATCACCAATACAATGAATAATCACATGCATTCCTTCATCATGTGCTGTCATCACTAATTCATCCAATTTTTCTTGGGAAAACACAGGTATTCCCATTGTCTGGCTATCATCTACATAGGGAACTGTCATATAAGCTGTGCGAGCACCTAAAGAACCATCTGACAACAATTTCAAAGGTCCAATTTTATAGTATTCATTTCCCCATCCCGTATTATATCCCTTATTTAAAAACTCTTTTAACCTTTCAATATCTGGTATTAGACACTGTTCATAAATCCTTGCTTTTAATCTTTTTTCTTCAACCAATTCTGTGTATGCCTTTATTACTTTTTCATACTCCTTTTTAGGAAGTTGTTCAAAGTCATCTGTTTGTATTGAAGTAATCCCTTGTTTAACAGCATCGTCAATGCCCTTAGTTATCATTTCTTTTACTTTATCAATGTCTGGATCTGGTATGATTCCATAAATCAAATCCAATGCATTTTCTCTAAATATACCTAAGGGTTCTCCACTCTTATCTATATCAAATTTTCCTCCTGAGATCTGTTGAGATTTTTTATTGATACCTGCTATTTCCAATGCCTTAGAATTTACAACAGCCACATGACCACAGGCCCTAGTATAACACACTGGAAATTCAGTAGATATTTTGTCTAAATCATATCTATTGGGAAATCTATTCTCTGTAAAAAAATCATTATTCCACCCTCTTCCAAGTATCCAATCGCCTTCTTTTAAATCCCTGTTTTCCCTGGCATTATTTCCCAAGGTTATCAAATCATCTATTGAAGAGGCATTATTTAAATCCACCTTTGCTCTAGTATAACCGTAGTTTAATAAATGCATATGACTATCTATAAATCCTGGGACTACAAATCTACCTTGTAAATCTATAAGTCTTGTATCCTTATCTGTTAATTTAAGTATGTCTTTGTTATTTCCAATAGCATAAACTTTATTTTTCTTTATAGCAATAGCTTCAGCTTTAGTTCCTTCATCATCTAGAGTATAGACATCACCATTAAACAATATAATATCCACGATCTTCCCTCCTAAAATCACTGATTCCACCCCAAATACTTATAATATTAATCACATGTTTCCATCCAAAACATTTTTCAAAGATTCCCTAATCTTCCCCCCTATGCCCACCACTCTATTAGCAGTAATCATAGAGTTTAATATTGCTTCTTCCTCACATTCAGCTACTGCTCTAAAAATTATATCTATTTTATTCTCATTTATAACCTTTAATGAAAGAATCTCTTGATCATATCTAATGGTATTTCCAGTAGAAAAAGCAATAACTATTTCACCACTTCCATTACCTATAAAAGATCCTGTTCTTGATAATCCTACTACTGTTCTTTTACATATTCTTTTTAATTGTCTACTGCTAAGGGGAATATCTGTGGCTATAACAGATATTATAGATCCCAGACTATTTTTGTCTTCCACATTTAGTTCTTCATAGATTTTTCTTCCAACATTTCTCCCATCAATAGTCAAATCCTTTAATTTTCCATGATTAGACAGTACTAAAATACCAACAGTATATTTTTCATCATCTAGCATTATAGTCCTTGAAGCAGAGCCAATTCCACCTTTTAACTGATGACAACTCATACCCTTTCCAGCACCCACATCTCCCTCTTGAAAATCTACTTTTGCATCTTTTATAGCCTTAAATACATGCTCCTGTTTTACTGCTCTCATTTGAATATCATTCAAATAGCTATCATTACATTCAGCTATTATTGGATTTATACTTTTAATTTCAAGTCCATCTTTTTTAGATTTTTCTATCATATATTCCACCACTGCATCATGTACTAATCCCACATTTAATGTATTAGTTAACGCAAGGATAGACTCTAAGGTTCCTAGCTCATCAATTTGTATAAGTCCCAAGGTTTTTCCATATCCGTTTATTACATGTGATGCAGCAACTAGCTTATTTTGGTATATATTATCCTCTGTTGGCAATATTACTGTTATACCTGTTTTATTTTCAGAGGTATCAATGGTACAATGACCTACCCTTATACCCTTAACATCAGTAATTTTATTTTTTTTGCCCTTTGGTAATATGCCAATATTTATTCCATAGCTGTCTATTCTTTTTTTTCCCTGCATATTAGACATCTCCCTTAGATATTTCAAATAGTATTACATTTTATTTGGCAATCTTTATATGCTATCCTTAATAATAGATCGTTATTTCAGAATATTGTGATTAGTCAATGTCAAACTCCCTTATTGCATACCTAATTTTACCAGAATTTGAAGTGGGAATATCCTTCATATATTTTACATTTACCTCTTCTACTCCTAAAACATTTTCAATTTCTTCAACAAAATTATCTATATCCTTTTGTTTAAACTTACTACTTTTAACCACCTTGAGAGTAGCCTTCTCATTGCTATGCTGTATAAATTGAAACTGTTTTATACTACTCATATTTCTGGCTATATGATTCCAATAATGTCCATGTACCATTTTTCCATCTTTAGATATAAACATTTCATCTTCTCTACCTTCTATAGACTCTAATATAGGAAGATTAATCTCACATTGGGTCTCTTTATTAGATATAATGGCCATATCCCCCAATTGATATCTTAATCTAGGCATAGCAAAGTTATTTAGATCTGTTACTAAAACTAATCCCCTATTTCCTATTTCAACAGGTTTTTTAGTCTGTATATCAACTATTTCTAGCACTAAATTTTCAGCAGATATATGCATATGTCCTTTGGGACATTGGTATGCTATTATCCCACCATCTCTAGCGCCATACTCATTAATTACAGGACAATTAAATGCCCTTTCTATAGCTTTTCTCTGATAGTCATGGAGTGTTTCTGCTGTAGATAGTACTCCCTTCAAAGGTATATTTACATATATATTTTTATCCATCAATATTTTTGAAAATGCATATAGTGCTGATGCATAACCATAGATATATTTCGGCTTAAACTTATTTATTTTATCTACATATTCATTCATTTTTTTAGAATTTATATCATATGCAGGAAGTATAATCCTATTTTTAAGAAATCTTTCTTTTAATTTATACTTAATATCCGATGCCTTAGACAGTTCAATAGGCGAACCCCATATCATCACAGATGGATCACTGGGTTCTATTCCCCACCACGATAGACTCCTCCACCTAGCAGCTTCATAATGCTCCACAGTATATCTATCTAAATAAAATTTCACTGGCTCCCCTGTAGATCCTCCTGTATTATTATGTATCAAAGTATTTTTATCTACAGTTTTACTAATATATCTATCATGATCTATTAAAAACTTTTCCTTTGTCAACACAGATATCTGTCTCAATCCCTCATAAGGATCTTTATTTATTACTCCCCTCAAATCTTTAAATTCTTCATATGCAGGCACATTATCTATACAATGCAATAATAATTTCTTTAATTTTCCACGCTGTAATTTATATATCTGTTGACTAGATAGCTTGTCACTATGTTTTAATTCCCTTATATATTGTCTAATCTTATTAGCTTTGTGTTTTTCCATATATGGATATACTAATTTATCTATAAAAATTTTGTTGAATCCCATCTATTTCACCTCTATTTTTTAACTTTAAAATTATTATATCACTTAAAATAATTTACAAAACAAAAAACCTGAAGAAATTTCAGGTTTTAAACTGTTATGATTATAATAAAGGGATAGATAGGTATTAGTTAGTAGGTATTAGCTAGTAGTTAGTAGTTGATGGTATAAGCAGAGAACCCAAATCTTTATTATGATCTGGAGTGAATCGCTTAGTGGTAAAGTAAGGAATCTAAAGAAAGTAAAAAGGAAGTTTGTAGAAACTAGGTTCAAAAAATACAAAAACCTAGAAAATATCTAGGTTTTTTGTTTCAATTAATAATCAATTTACATATTGATCAAAATAAAATCTTAAATTTTATTAAAAGTCTATTAATCCAATACTTATTTTTAAGCACTCATTAACTCTATCCATCATATCTTCATCAAATTCACCAATTCTTTCCCTAAGTCTCTTCTTATCTACAGTTCTTATCTGTTCTAAAAGAACAACTGAATCCTTGGGAAGTCCATATTCAGTAGCTTTAATCTCTATATGAGTAGGCAATTTAGCCTTATTAATCTGAGATGTTATAGCAGATACAATGGTGGTGGGGCTATATTTATTCCCCACATCATTTTGTATCACTAATACAGGTCTAACTCCACCTTGCTCCGAGCCAATAACTGGGCTTAAATCGGCATAGAAAATATCTCCTCTTTTAATCAAATCATTCACATCCTGTCAAATTGGCTTCATATTTACAGAGGTCTTTATTATCTTTTTCTAAACCCATCTCAGCAAATGTTAGATTTATACTAGCCATTTCCATATACCCATCTCTAAGTTCTTCTCTGATTTGAACTCTTTTTCTTTCTCTTATATACAGTTTCATGGCCTCTCTGATAAATTCACTCCTATTTTTTTTCTCAATACATATTATGCCATCGATTTCCTTAAGTAAGGTATCGGGTAAACTTATCATAATTCGTTTTGTTTCGGCCATACCAGCACCTCCAGGTTTACATATAATAGCAGACATGTTACCATTTTATAGGTTTATTATATTCATACTTATCTCAGCATATACTAGATTATATATTAGTCTCTTAAGTTATGTCAACCTAAAAAGACTGTCGAGATTTATAAAAAAATGTATTTAACTTTTTTATTTTAGTATGTAGTCTCTTATGTAAACTATTTCATTTGCTTCTTTATAAACCCTTGGAACCCTTTTTGAAATCATACATACAATTTCATAGTTTATAGTTCCCAACATAGAAGCAATTTCATCTATATGAGGTTCGTTTTTGGAACCATCTCCAAATAACAATATCTCATCTCCTGGAGATACCTTTTCTATATTAGTTATATCAAACATACACTGGTCCATACATATTCTTCCCACATTTGGTACTCTTATACCATTAATCGCACCTTCCACCTTATTACTAAGAAGTCTAGTATATCCATCTGCATATCCTATGGGTACTGTTCCTATCTTAGTCTTAGAGTCTGTGACATATATATGACCATAACTAATTCCTGTATTTTCTTCTATTTCCTTCACATGGGATATCTTTGCTTTTAGTGTCATAGCAGGTTTTAGATCTATTCTGGATTTATGTACATCTTCTGAAGGATATAATCCATAAAGAATAATCCCAGCTCTAACCATATCCATATTATATTCAGGTAAATCTATTATGGCTGCACTATTAGACACATGCTTGATGGGAATTTTAATACCTCTCTTTTCTAATTCACTTACCATCCATTGAAATCTTTCAAATTGTATTTTAGTTGTAGTTTTATCTTCATCATCAGCTAATGCAAAATGTGTAAACAATCCTTCTATTTCCAAATTAGGAAGATTACTCATTTTTAGTATTTCATCTGCAGAATCCTCATTAGGCAAATATCCTATTCTGCTCATACCTGTGTCCACTTTCACATGAACCTTAGCTGTCTTTTGAAGTTTAATAGCTTCATCTGAAATAGCTTTAGCTTGTTCATATTTATATACTGCAGAAATTATATTATGTTCCACTAAGGCTTTAGACTGATATTCAGGGGTATATCCCAATATTAAAATAGGAGCTTCTATATTTGAATTTCTTAATTCTATAGCCTCTGATAATGTTGCAACAGCTAATCTATCTGCTCCATTCTTTAAAAATGTATTGGCAACAATTGCGGCTCCATGCCCATATGCATCTGCTTTAACTACCGCAGTAACTAAAGATTCTTTCCTTGTAATCCTTCTCACTTCTTTTATATTATGGGCTAAATTATCTAAATTAATCTCTGCCCAAACAGGTCTAGTTTCTTTTTGTGACATTACACTTCCCCCTCATTCTTTTGTTAGATTGTCAAAAATACATTATTTTAAGTTATCTATTTCAATATCGGGATTATATATAAAATCCTCATAATAAACTTCTACTGTAATTTTATCATTTTTGTCTAAAATTATCATCTTTAAAGGGGAAAAATTTTTTTTATTTATCCAAAGTTCAGCATAATCCCTGTATTTATTACTTCCACCTACTGAAGTCGTCAATACAAAATATTCTATATCGTCTATATTTTTACAATTAATCTGTGAATCTTCTCCAGTAATAAAGTCTTCTAAAAACTTTCCCATATATGTATTATATTCTTCTATCTGTTCAATATTCTTAATAAGAAAATCATTTTTGATTTGAGGGTTGTGTATCCAGGCATTTTCACCATCATTTACAATCTTCTGTTCTATTTTATCATTTTTATTGACAAATTCAATTATGTATTTATTGGGATTTTCATAGAATTCCTTAACTCTATATACCCTTTTATCTTTATTACTTAATGTATGAATATCTCCAACACAGCTATACGATTGCATATTATTCAATTTCTTTTGTAATTCATAGGAAACTTCATCATTAGTTGGCTCTGTACATCCAATTAATAGTAGCGTAAAAATCAACAAACCAACCAATAATCGGTTCAAAAATACACCTCCTTTCAATATTTGAACCCTTTATATATACTTTAATATATCTGATCTAGCTATAATTCCCACTAATTCATATTCATCATTAATTACTGGCACTCTATTTATATTCTTATCTAACATTATATTTACTATGCTCCTAATATCATCACTCTCCTTAACCTTTATAACTGGAGTAGTCATAATATCTTTTACTTTATCAGAGGCCATTTTCCTTAGCTGTCCTTCAAATTTTTTTATGCTTTCCAACATTATGAATCCACCTAATAATGAAATATATGCAGGCATTTTTATATCTTTATCTTTGAACATTAGATCAGCCTCTGTTACAATACCTACCACCTTATTTTTCTCATCTACTACTGGTACGCCACTTATTTCTTGTTGCAATAAAATTTTTGTCACCTTTTCTGCAGTATCATTGGGGTTTACCGTTACAACTTCTTTTGTCATTATATCTTTAGCATTCAAAGAAAACACCTCCTTAATTTTTCATAACAGACATTATCGCATAGGGAATATAATTAATTATGTCCCCAGCAATAATGCCATATTCTCCCTTATCATATGCTGCCATATCTCCAGATAGACCATGAATATATGCGCCAAAACAAGCTGATTCAAATGCTGGTATGCCTTGACCTATAAAACTAGTTATAACGCCAGTAAGCACATCTCCACTTCCTGCAGTAGCCATACCTGGGTTTCCTGTTGTATTTACAATATACTTATCTTTATAGCTTACAATAGTATTATTACCCTTTAAAACCACGATTACATCATATTTTTTAGATATTTTTTTTGTCCAATACAATCTATCTTTCTGTATAGCTGATATATCCACATCGGCCAGTCTAGACATCTCACCTGGATGTGGAGTTATTATAGTAGTTCCTTTTCTATCTTTTAGTATATCCATATCTTCAGCTACACAATTTAATCCATCGGCATCTAATACTATGGGCGTATCTATAGACAATAATATATCCTTAACTATTGCCTTTATATCTATATCTATATTCAACCCTGGTCCCAATCCAATAGCATCCGACTGCTTAACAGAATTTTTCAAATACTCCAATGATTTTAATACAAATCTACCCTTTCCATAGTCTTCAATGGGCACTGTCATTACCTCTGTAGTTTTTATTTCCATTATAGTGTTAAGACTTTTAGGTATTACAGAGCGAACAATACCACTTCCCGTCCTCAATGCAGCTGTGGATGCCAAATAATTAGCCCCTGTCATGCCTATACTTCCTCCTATTATAGCTACATTTCCAAAACTACCTTTATGACTGGAAACATCTCTATTTGGAAGCATAATACTTGTTCTTATATCTTTTATAATATGTTCTTTTTCATCTATTTCTTCTTCACATATAGCAAATGCCAATGCATATTTATCTATATGAGTTATGGACAGATGTATCTGTGAAATGTACAACTCCTTAGCCATAATTAATGCATTATTATGTAGATTCACAATAGGTGTTCCTTCTTTTTTATGGCTAATTTCAATGTCATGCCATGAAAACCCCTTTATACCAGTACCTATAGCCTTACTAACAGCTTCCTTTGCAGCAAACATACCTGCTATAGTTTTTGTATTATCATTTTTCTGATGTATATATTTCTGCTCTTTTACTGTAAATATTTTCTGTAAAAACCTATCTCCTTTTTTCAATGCATTTTCTATTCTATTTACTTCTATTATATCTATTCCATTCCCCTTAATCATTATGCATCTCTCCAAATTTTCAAAGCATTTTTTTGTCTAATTTTTCCATCTCATCTGGTCCTATTATACCATGAATAAACCTATATATCATATTTATTCTCTCTTCATAATCATTTTTTTCATCAATCAACACCTTAAGCCTATTTCTCAACTGTTCTACTTCTTCATTAGCCTCCTCTAGTTTTCTACCATCTTCTTTGAGTATTTTATAGCCTTGCTTTATTGTCGCCTCCAACAGTTCAAAATTAGTTTGTCTTATTTCATTAGGAAGGGTTTCCGACTTAAAGGTAAGTTCTTCTATTTTTTCATTTATTTCTATCAGTCTTTGTTGACTTTCATCTAGATTAATTACCGCATTTTCATCATGTTTATTATTAATCCTATGAGAATAATTCAATATGGATGCCATTACTTTTCCCTTTTCTTTCTTTAATTTAGACAAACTCCTATTAGTTTCCTTCATTTCTTTTGTTAATTCCTTTAACTGTTCGCTATATGCACTTATACTCCTGTCCTTAACATCTTTAAATAGTTTTTTCCAAATTTCATCATTTATGAGCAAAGGTACATTGTTTTTCATAATATTATTATAGTCTATATCTATATCTTTAGAAAACATCACTTTTCCCCTTTCCTTAGTTCTTAGTTCTTAGTTCTTAGGTCTTAGGTCTTAGGTCTTAGGGGTGGTAGCCAAACTCTATTTCCTAATAACTAACAGCTAAGAACTAAGAACTGTATCTATATACCTAAATTATATCTTATCTATAAATATTGTTAAATAGTATATTAGCCTAGTTTTATAAACGTATTATGGCTTTTTATACAAATTTACATATACTAATAAAAGATAGTTATTAATCAATAATTAATAAAAGAGGCGTTTTCTATGAATATAAATAAAGAGATATTCAATCTCATATCAACAGATGTCTTTAAAAGTTTAATAAGTTCCGATTTAGTAACTATAGGAAAACTTAATGCAGCAATAAATCTATTAATAAAGGCCCGTATACCCTTTGATATAGAATATTCTCCAGGAACTCGTAGAGAAGCCACTGCAGCACAGCTTACAATATACATAAATCCAACAACTACCATAAACATAACTATATCCTTTGAAGGAGGAGGTAGTATATTTTCAGGGTTCGAATAAGAAATCTTTGAATGAATTTGAATATTTTGTAAAGTATTATATAATAATATTAAAATAATATATTATACTGGAGGGATTTATATGAAAAAGATTGTATTGGGGATACAAGTGGATAATAGGTTTGATAATGTTTCACAAGTCCAAAATTTACTTACTAAGCATGGATGTATAATTAAAACTAGATTAGGACTCCATCAACAAAAAGAATATGATCAGGACTGTACAGAAAAGGGCCTTATAATTTTAGAACTTGTGAATAATTGTGGAGATAGATGCAAAGAATTAGAAGAAGAATTATCTAAATTGGACAATATAATAGTACGAAAAATGGAATTTTAAAAGGGGCCCTTGGCCCCTTTTATTAACTATATTAACCCTATTATTTTTTCACTCCTGCTGATATTTTTATATTTTTTTGATGAGTTTTATCTACAGTTCCATCCTTATGCCTAGTACTATTTAAAAAATGCACATCAAAAACACCATGCATACCATTATTTTTTACATAATCAAGGTTAATACCATATCCATAGTTTCCGCTTCTCCAGCTTGTATAAGCTCCTCCCTTTACTCTGTCATCACCTGCATGGGGCATACCTGCCACACTGGCTGCTATTCTTCTACCATTATATTCTATAATAGCAGGTCTTTTTTCCCAATTAAAACTTCCTCCCCATATTTTTTTCATCTTTTTTGTGTTTTCCAAAGTTAAAGTCTCTACATCGGCATGATTAGAGCCTACAGTTCTTTTAGCCATAAAATACTCACCTGTATAAAAGTCTACAATTTTAAATACTGCTCCTCGGGGCACAACGTATCGTGCTCCACTCCACCAGTCTAGATATTCTCCATATTTCTCTCCTGCTTTTTCTACTATGGGCACATTATTTATAGGTATTTTTACCTTTTGCTTAGGATAAAGGTAGTCATTTTCATCCATATTATTAATGTTCAGAAAATCCTTCATAATTACTCCGAATTTATCACTTACATTCCAAGATGTATCTCCAAATTGCACAGTATAATAAAAATAATTATTGCTCTCTGGAATAATTATATACTGACCTGGAAATATTGTAGTATTCTGATTGGCATTATTGGCAGTCATCATACTATTTAAAGATACTCCATACTTATTACTTAGTTTCCAATATGTATCACCATATTTTACCTGATAGTTCCATGCATAGGACATAGAATTTGCACCTATAATAGTAATTGCTACAGTTCCTAATACAATTTTTTTCATGAATCTTTTCATATACTACCTCCTAAATTTTAGTCTGCAATCTATATTCTATAATCCTCCTTCATAACCTTTATGTAAATTAAACCATGACAAGCAATAATATCCCAATATTATTACAATTTCATCATTTGCCTTTTGATTCAAAGGTTTAGCATTATTGCCAAAGGTTATAATGTATACTATAATATATACATGTGAATATATTTTCATATATAGTGGAGGGAATTTGATATGAATAAAAATTCATGTATTGAATCAGCAATACATAAAGATATTGTAACTAAGGTTATAGAAAATATGCCCAATGAAGAAAATCTCTATAATTTGGCAGATTTTTTTAAAGTTTTTGGAGATGGCACTAGGATAAAAATTATCTGTGCCCTATTTCAATCGGAAATGTGTGTTTATGATATTGCCAATATACTAGATATTAGTCAATCGGCTGTATCTCATCAACTAAGGATGTTAAAACAAAATAGTGTAGTTAAATATAGAAAGGAAGGAAAAATGGTCTTCTATTCATTAGATGATCAGCATATAAAAGATATAGTATATACAGGATTGTCCCACATAAATCACAAGTGAACTTACCACCGAGACAAGCAACGGTGGCTTCTTTGTAAGAAGTTTGGTATTTAACTTTCGACCTTAGCAGGCAACCCTTATTCTTAACGGGCGAGAACACTTGCCCTTATCCCTCATAGTCTCAACTAACTTGGGAATACATTTTTCTTCTTTTCTTAATATGTTTAGACTACCATTCACGTCCGAATTTACCAATCCAAAACTTGACTTAAATAGTCCTCTTACTACTCTACGAGATTTATCATATGTCTTTTTAGTTATCGGCTCTAAGTCAAAGGCACTGCAACC